>JACPAL010000019.1 GCA_016180855.1 Deltaproteobacteria bacterium
TCTGCGGGGATGCCCTTTGCAACGGCTCGGAGTCACCGACGAACTGTCCGTCGGATTGCGGGAGTGTTGCAGGAGGCGGCGGTTATTGTGGGGATGGGACCTGTCAGGCAGCCAGGGGAGAGACCTCCACCATGTGTCCGGGGGATTGTGGGCAGCAGTCCAGGCTTCCTTCTACCATTACGCTTCCAATTACAGCCCAGACCTGTGGCAATACTTCGATTGAGGGAGGTAGCCGATCCTGGACCGTTAGCAATGAAACCTCGACCGCCTTTACATTGACCAGTACGTACGGGCAACAGACCAGAACAAGCTCAGGAACGAAACTGGGCAGTAATTATTCGGTCACATCGACGAACTCAAATTTCGGTTTTCTGGATTGCACCAGTACGCAGGTTTCGAGCTGGACCTGGAGCGGTTCGATCCCTGCCTCGGCGAGCCTTTCACAGATTTACTCGCCGAATAGCCCCAGGGGCACGGGGTGCGATGCCGTTTATGGTATCGGCCAAAATACCTGTTCCCAGACCACTGCTGTCACCGTGTCGACACCTTGAAATTTGGTTTTTTAGACGTTGTTTGACGAACCTCTTCGCCTGTTCTAGAGACAGTACATGTCCTCCGATATTAGCCGGCCCACCGAAAAGGAGCTTTCCAGCTATCGCCCCTTAAGGGATACGTTTCGAGTCGACTGTGGTTTTGTGACTGTTCCCGGTCTTGAGGAGCGGATTCGGCCATTTCACCAAAAACTTCGCCATTGGGATCTCCTCGCCTCCGACGCTGAAGAGAATCATGATGGTCCGCGGATTGAACATTATGATCCGGTTGGGAACCGGATCGACCGGATTTGGCTTCCCGAACCGACACGGCAACTGCGCCGTGAGGTCGTTCTGGCCGGGATTTTTGAAAATCAGACGCAGGTGGAACAGTTCGCGAAGGTCTATCTCCTGGGTCACCTCGGGGAGGCGTCGGTCACCTGTCCTCTTGCCTGCACGGAGGGGCTCGTTCGGGTGATCGAGGCGGTTGGCTCCGATCTTCTGAGGAAAGTCTATCTCCCGAAACTCCGTTCGGTCGAAACCCCGCTTGCCGGGGCCCAGTTCATCACCGAAAAGGATATGGGGTCGGATGTCGGGGCTCTCACGACACGAGCGGTACCCGATGGAGAGGGGCGCTGGAGGCTTTTTGGAGAGAAATGGTTTTGTTCCGCCGTGGACGAATATTTTCTCATTGCGGCCCGTCCGGACGGGGCACCGGAGGGGACGGCCGGTGTCGGGATCTTCTTTGTCCCCCGCACCTTCGAAGGGGCATTGAACGGTCTTAAGATTAACCGGTTAAAGGAAAAAATCGGGACCCGACAGTTACCGACGGCGGAGATCGATCTTGAGGGGGCCGTTGGTTTTAACATCGGTCCGGTCAATCACGGCTTCAAGAACCTCATGAATTACGTCATCAACACCTCGCGATTGATGAATGCCGCGGCTGCCTGCGGATTTGCGTCACGTGCCGTCCTAGAGGCGCGAAACTACACCGAACAACGGAGCGCCTTCGGCAGCAAAATTATTCAATACCCGATGGTTCGGGAGGGTCTTGAGAGAATGGAGTCAGCGCTCTTCGCACGCCGTGCCCTCTTTTTTAAACTGGTGACCGAGATCGATTCAGGTCCGGCCGGTTTCGAATCGGATGAGGGTCTGTGGCGGCGTTTCCTCATCAATCTTTGCAAGTATCGCACCGCTGTCGGTGCAACAGAGGCGACACGCGAGGCGATCCTCCTTCTGGGCGGCAACGGGACGATTGAGACCTTTTCGATCCTGCCGCGGCTCTATCGTGACAGCCTGGTGATCGAAAGTTGGGAAGGGGCCCATAACGTGCTCGCGTTGCAGATCTGCCGCGATGCCCTCCGTTTCCCCTTTGGTCCGTATTTGAATGACAGGGTTCTCCGACAACTCTCCCTGATCAGAGGCGGTCCTTTGACGGAGACTGTGGAATTGATTGAACAGCAGCTGGAGAGAATCAATCCATTGCTCCAAAAGATCCCGGATCCGGAATGGGTCGGCAGCAATGCCCGACGGTTGGTCGATGCGTTGGGACTTCTCCTTGAAGTGACGGCACTTGCTGAAACTCCAAGGGCCAGCCCTGAAAAAATAGCACTCATTAAGTCCTGGATTCAGAATCATCCTTGTTTATTTTTTTGACCAAAAAATCTTGCTAAACTCGGGGGGGGGGTAGACCTACGGCTGTGTTTTCGCAAAGGAGTTGATATTTGATTGATTCGGCATAATTGGGGGCAGTAGTGGGACTAAGATATTTTTTCCTTCTGGTTTTGGTGTTTTTCCTCAGTTCGTGCTTAAGCTCGGGCACGACAGAGGAGACACTGGCAGAGACCCCCGTGAATACCCCAGATACCCCGGCGGCAACCAATTCGCTGGACGCCGCGACCGGCGTCACTCTTGACGAAACCTTTAAATACACCTTTTCGCCGACCATCGTTGTTAGCACCATCTCCGCATCAAACTATTTTATCGTCCCAACCCCTTCGAGTGGCAGTTTAACCAAGGGAGTGGCAATCAACTCCATTTGTAACGTGAGTAATAAATTGAACGCGACGGTCAGTTGTGTCCATGAGAGTACCACGACAACCTCCCTTTTGGCCAACAGTTGCACGCTGACTCCGGCAACGAATTTAGAATATCTCACGAGTTACACCCTCTGTCTTCTGGCCGGGAAAGATGGGGGACCGTTTTATTCGGATCAGGGTGTTTCATGGCCTTTTGAGGGATTCATGGCAACTTTTACGACAATAGCGGGGCCGACATTCACGATTTCACCAACGGGAGGAGCGACCAACGTCGCTTTAAATACTACCTTGAGTGCTACAGCGAGCGCCGTGTTGGCAACATCGACCCTGACGACCTCAAATGTCTCCGTCAAACCAAGCAGCTCCTCGGATGGAACTGCCAACGTCTGTACGTCGATCTCATACGATTCGACAACAAATAGGCTGACCTGTGTTCATGGCGATCTCGCTCCTGGTATCAAGTACACCATGACCATTACAACCGATGTGACGGATTCAAGTGAAAACAACCTTGAAAACAACATCACCTCGAGTTTTACTACAACCAGCACTTCTGGAGATAATAATTCCACATCCAAAATTGTCCTTCCTTCGTTCGATGGGACTGGCGGGACGTCATTGGCCGTTTCATTTGCAAAGGCGATGGATTCCGCTTCATTCACCTCCGGATCCATCAAGGTTACAACTGCCACAGATATCAATACTAATCTCTGCTCCTCAATCGGTTACAATACTGATTCCCGACAAGCTACCTGCGCCCTGTCCGGCAGGATTGAGTGCGATACGACACCGACCAAATATCTCGTCACGGTTAACGCCGACCCAAAAACATCGGATGGGTCGCATGCGGCAGTTCCTTTTTCGGGTTACTTCTCGAACCTGGATGACGGGTTTAACAATTCAAGCACTATCGGTCCGGGTGCCTGTTGGACCGTTACTGCAGGAATCAATGACAACGGAGATGACCCTCAAACGGCAACATCGGAAGTTGTGAACGCAAACACGACCAGTGCTGGCATGCTGACATTCCAGGGACAGAACAATCTTGACATATCTGATGAGGATGATGACGAGAATGCACGTCTCACCAAATCGAGCATCAACCTGGGAGATGCATTCGGTATCGTCCTCCGCATCAATTCTTTAACGGGAGTCGGTAACGGTGAATCGGTGAGTTCTGTTTTTCGCCTGGCGAATAATAATGAAGTCAGTCTGAACCTCGGCGGTACGGCGACCGGTTTCCAATACGGTGGAGGTGTTAGCAATAGTAACGTCGAATCGCAGACCTCTGCTGTCACGGCTGGAACACCTCTTTACTTGTGCATGACTCGAAACTCCAATGGGACAACCTCGACGGTTGCTTTTAATGAAAATGCCACTTCTAACGCATTTACCGGCATTGATCTTTCCTCACTGACAATTCCGATCCTTGCCGATCCGATCAGCATCGAGATTCAATTTGCCTACTCTGCAAACAACATGACAATCCAAATTGATTGGCTCCGTTTTAATATTGGCGAGGCATCTTGCCCGGCCGTGACCGATGTGGAGTGATGTTCAATTTTGTCGATAGGTCTCTGGGGCCTTCGTAAAAATAATGGCAATCTCCTTTTCAACTAAGAATAGGATTCACTCGGCGTATTATTTTTTATTTTTAGATGGTTTTTTTTGTAACTGAAGATGATAATCTGTCAGATCATCGACCATTGTAGAAGGGTGTAGAGCCAATGGATCAACACAACCGGCGATTTCACGAATCTCCGGATCCCTTGTTGCTTTGCAAATTTGATCCAGGCGGTCTTTATAGTTGTTTCTCTGGCTGCGCAAGTCACTTCTTTCGGCACGACAGGTCATATACTCACCAAACAACGCCCCCCAGGCACCTTCGCAATTATCGCTTAAACCACTCATCGCCTCGAGATCCTCTTGGCATTCTGCCAGGTCATCGCTTAAAGGATTTGCCTCTTCACAATAAACGTAATTATTAGAAATCGTTTCGGCAACAGTACATCCATCGTTGATGAGTTCCTCTTGTGCATCACTATCAGAGCAATGATAGAGGCCGGTAATTCCAGTAACTGCCTGGCATATGGCGTGAGTAGTACTTGAACTATGATGGCATGCGGCAACACCGGCTGGTCCTCCAAGAACGCCACAGGCCATATCAAAGAGGAAAGAGGCATAGGACCGGCTTGATAGGCCAAAGAGGCTAACTAGGGTGATGCTACCGATAATCAACGTTTTCTGAATAAGTTTCATAAATCTCCTTTTCAACATAGGTCAGATATCTGCAAACCTGATGCCAATGTAGATTCGATAACAACTATTGTAACTAATTGATTATAATATTATTTTATATTTAAAAAAAATTATGGACAAAAACGAGTGGGGCTAAAACCCACCAAATTGACATTTGTATTCTTCACTTGCCGGGGCAGATTCTCTTGCTTTACGCAAAGTTCTTGAGCCATTCCATTCCTTTCATCGGATGTCGGATACAAAAGAATTTTTTCTTGAGACTCCGAAAGATCTTTCAATGAAACAGGACTTTCATTCGACCACCGATCTCGGTGTTTTGGATGTTGTCAGTCAGAAATAAGAAACCGCTCGACTTTTCGGATCCCTCCGGCTACAACTCCCCGCCTTTTAGGAGGCGGCTATGGCAACACTCGACAAGGTCAGAAACATCGGAATTTCCGCGCATATCGATTCAGGGAAGACGACACTCACGGAGCGGATCCTCTTTTACACCAAAAAGATCCACAAGATTGAAGAGGTGCGCGGCAAATCAGGGGTTGGTGCCACGATGGACTTTATGGATCTGGAGCGCGAGAAAGGGATCACGATCCAGTCGGCGGCCACTTATTGCGAATGGAAGGATCTCGTTATCAACATTATTGATACGCCGGGGCATGTTGACTTCACGATCGAGGTGGAACGGGCCCTCCGCGTCCTGGACGGGGCGATCCTTGTCCTTTGCGCCGTCTCCGGTGTCCAAAGCCAGTCGATTACAGTCGACCGCCAGATGACGCGCTACCACGTCCCACGCATCGCCTTTGTCAATAAAATGGATCGGGCTGGGGCCGATCCGGTGCGATGTATGCATCAGCTACGTGACAAACTGGGGCATAATGCCCACCTCATTGCGTTGCCGATCGGTGCGGAAGACCGGTTTCAGGGGGTGATCGATTTAGTTGAGATGAAGGCGTATTACTACGACGGTGCCAACGGTGAGAAGGTGCGAGTGGAGGAGATCCCGGCCGATTCTCTGGTGCACGCCAAGGAGGCACGGCATGAGCTTGTGGCGGCGATGGGGGATTTTGATGATGATGTGGCCCACCTTTATCTGGAGGATAAGGAGGTGCCGGCGGAAATGTTGCAGAAGGCGATCCGTAAGGCGACACTGACCCTCAAATTTATCCCGGTCATGATGGGATCGGCGTACAAGAACAAGGGGGTCCAGCTTCTCCTTGATGCGGTTGGTCATTATCTTCCAAATCCGGCAGAGAGTCATAACGAGGCGCACGACCAGCGGAACAACGAGGCGAAGGTGGTGCTGGCATCGGATCCAAACAAGCCGTTTGTCGGTCTTGCCTTTAAGCTCGAAGATGGTCGTTTCGGCCAGCTCACTTATATGAGAATTTATCAGGGGAAGATTGCCAAGGGGGACTGGATCGTCAACTCGATGAATGAACGAAAGGTGAAGATTCCCCGGCTCGTCCGGATGCATGCCGATGAGATGAACGACATCGATTCAGCCGGCGCGGGCGATATTGTCGCGACGTTTGGTGTGGAGTGTGCCTCCGGTGATACTTTTACCGACGGGACGATCCGTTACACGATGACCTCGATGCATGTGCCGAACGCCGTTATTTCACTCGCGGTTGCTCCCAAGGAGAAGGCGGGCCAGGCCAATTTTTCCAAGGCACTCAACCGGTTTTCCAGAGAGGATCCGACCTTTCGAGTTCATCGTGACGAGGAGAGTGCCCAGACGATCATCTCGGGCATGGGCGAACTTCACCTCGAAATCTACATCGAGCGGATGAAGCGTGAATACAATTGTGAGGTGATCTCCGGTCAGCCGCAAGTGGCCTACCGGGAGACGATTACACAGAAGACCGACTTCATGTACCAGCACAAAAAACAGACCGGTGGTGCGGGACAGTATGCAAAGATTGGAGGCTATTTTGAACCGCTGCCTCCCGATGCCGTGAATACCTACGAATTTGTCGATGAGATCGTGAGCGGTCGGATTCCCCGCGAGTTCATTCCGGCCTGCGACAAGGGATTTCAGGAGCAGCTCAAAAAGGGGCTCCTCATCGGGTTTCCTGTGGTTGGTATTCGGGTCGTCATTAATGATGGAGCCTATCATGACGTCGACTCTTCAGAAATGGCGTTCAAAATTTGCGCCATGACCGCGGTCCGGGAATTTTATGCCAAGTGCAGGCCGATCATTTTGGAACCGATCATGCGGTTGCAGACCCAAGCCCCCGAGGAGTTTCAAGGGGCTGTCGTGGGCCAGATTAACCAGAGGCGTGGGGTTATCCTTGGGACATCAACGGCCAACCTCTACGTTCAGGCCGATGCGGAGGTGCCGCTGTCCGAGATGTTCGGTTATTCCACCGATCTTCGAAGTAGCACGCAGGGAAAGGGGGAGTTTCAGATGGAATTCTTGAAATACGCCCCGGTTCCGAGAAACGTGCAAGAGACCCTTGTTCAGGAGTATCAGGCCAAGAGGGCGGCTGAAAATAAATAGATGAATGGTTTTGGTCAGTTATCGGTTTGAGACGATCCCACCCTATCTGAAATATGCTGCGTATCCAGAATCTATACAAATCTTACGGATCACAAGTTTTATTTGAGGGGGCTGGCCTTCAAATAACCAGGGGGGAAAGGCTGGGGCTTGTTGGAAGAAACGGCCATGGAAAATCAACCCTCTTTCGGATGATCTTGGGCGAGGAACAGCCTGATTCCGGAACAATCACCGCCCCGCGTAATTATCGGATTGGTCATCTGGCCCAGCACCTTCATTTTACCCGACCGACAGTTCTGGAAGAGGGGTGTCTTGGGCTTCCGGAGGGGGAGGAGCACGATCATTACAAGGTGGAACGGATTCTCTTTGGGCTCGGATTTACCGAAGAAGATATGGGGGAATCGCCCACTGTTTTTTCCGGCGGTTTTCAGATCCGTTTAAACTTGGCCAAGGTTCTGGTTTCTGAGCCCAATCTCCTGTTGTTGGACGAGCCTACCAACTATCTGGATATTGTCTCGATCCGCTGGATCACCCAGTTTCTCCGTTCCTGGAAAAATGAATTCATCATTATCTCTCATGACCGCCAGTTCATGGACAGCGTGACAACGCATACAGCCGCCATCCACCGGCATGAAATCCAGAAGGTTCAGGGGGGGACGGAAAAACTCTACACCAAGATCCTGCAGGCGGAGGAGGTTCATGAAAAGACGCGCATCAATCAGGAGAAAAGGCGAAGGGAGATTGAGAGTTTTGTGAATCGCTTCCGGGCTCAGGCGACCAAGGCCTCTGCGGTTCAATCGCGTGTTAAAATGCTGGAAAAAATGCCGACTAAAGAACGGCTCCGCCAGATCGCCAACCTTGATTTCTCATTTCATTACTCCCCTTTTGAAGCGAAAACCTTGATGCAGGTTGAGGAGATCTCATTCCAGTTTGACCCTCACAATCCACTGATCCGGAATTTCAGCCTGACCCTTCACGCCAAAGACCGGATTGCGGTTATAGGAAAGAATGGCAAGGGGAAGTCGACCCTCCTCAATCTGATGGCGGGAGAGCTGGCGCCCCAGAGTGGCAGAGTCCAATTCCATCCGGGCAGAAAGCTCGGCTACTTCGGCCAGACCAATATCAACCGGCTAAATCCACATTTGACGGTAGAAGAGGAGATTGCCCAGGCGAATCCGGAACTGAATCGAACGGCGGCCCGGAGCGTTTGCGGTGTCATGATGTTTAGTGGTGATCATGCCGAAAAGAAAATCTCTGTCCTTTCCGGAGGGGAGCGGAGCCGGGTCCTGTTGGGAAAAATTCTGGCGGCCCCGGCGAATCTGCTCTTTTTGGATGAGCCGACGAATCACCTTGATATGCAGTCGATCGAATCGCTCATGGAGAGTCTTCGGGAATTCGATGGGGCGGTGGTGATTGTCACCCACAGCGAGATGATCTTGCGAGAGATGGCGACCAAGCTGGTAGTTTTTCAGCGGGGCGGTGTCAGGGTTTTTAACGGCGGTTATGATGAGTTTCTGGAGAAGGTTGGTTGGGAGGAGGAGGGGAGTTTGGCCAAGTCGGTTACCGTAGAAAAGGCACCCTGCCTTCCTCCGTCCTCTGGTGTAGCGAGTAAAAAGGAAATCCGAAAGCAGCGCTCTCAGGTTGTTGCAGAGCGGTCCAGGATCCTGACGCCGCTCAAGGAGGAGATTGCCTCTTTAGAGGCCGAGATTAGTTCCTTGGAGGCGGAACTCGTTTCAAGCAACGAGCGTCTGATGGAGGCCTCGAAAAACAAGGCGATTACTCAATTTGTCTCTCTCTCAAAGTTGATCAAGGAGATCCAAGAAAAGATCGACAAGAAATTTGACCGATTGGAGATTGTCACCATGAGGCATGACGAAAAAAATCGGCATTATGAGGACCTGCTGGGGCGCGAAATATAAATCCGCTTGCTATTTTCCTGGAAGTCTGTAGAGTGTGCCAAACGTTGTACTCAGGAATTCGAGGGTTTCGGTAATTCTGCCTTAAATCAAATCGCATCCTAGGGGCACAGCATCAAAAATAAGGAGGACATTTATGTCCAAAAAAAACGGAACCGTAAAATGGTTCAGTGACAGCAAGGGGTATGGTTTCATTACCCCGGAGGAGGGTGGAAAGGATCTTTTCGTCCATCACTCCAATATCGAAGGTGAGGGATTCAAGTCTCTTGCCGAAGGTCAGCGGGTCTCGTTCAGTGTCGGCTCAGGGCCGAAGGGCGAGCATGCGACCGAAGTCAGTGCGGCTTAAAAAGCGTACTTGAGAGTTGAAATCCCCTGATGGGGGATTTTTGTAAAAGGCCCGCAAGGTTTTTCACCTTACGGGCCTTTCTTTTAACCGCTCTTTTTCGGTACGCGAAACCGCGCAATTTTTACATCGTGGTCGCTGAACTGTTTGGAGAGACCGGCATTAATGTGCAAGATTTCTATCTGGGCCTCCCGTGCGAGACTCGAGCTTGTCAGGAGGTGATCAAACGAATGGTAATGCCCGATTCCGTCATAAAAATAGGTATAATTGGCCCCCGGTGGTAAATAGTGCTCGGCCAGATCGACGAGGCCAGCCTTTGTGAAAAGCCGGACCGACTCCTCCCAGGCGTAGGCGTTAAAATCCCCTCCAACAATAAAGGACACCTCTGGGTCGAATGCCCGGGCGCTTTCCCAAAAAGCGATCACCGGTTTGTGCTGGTTACTACGGACCTTGCTGGAGTTGTCTAAAGGAGGTTGAATACGTCCCCAAAGTGGATCGTCTCCGCGTCGTGACGTGCTGTGGAGATTGACCTGCAGGATTTTTCTGCCGTTAAACTCATATTCAATCGCAAGCGGTTTGCGCGAACGCTCGTAGGCAGGATTGAGCGGGTCAACACGTGATGGATTTTGATTAAGCCCCCACTGGCCATTGCGAGAGGTCAGTTTTGCCGGGTCGTCATAGTCGGCGTTGCCATGAAGGGTGAGTGCGATGCGGTCGGTTCGAACAAGGTACGCGACCCGGATGTTTCCCCCCGGCTTTCCTCCATCGTGGTTGTTTTGTGGGGCGACTTCAACGTATTGGTACGTTTTCCCTCCACGACGTGTGATCTCCTCATTCAGCAGTTCATAAGCGGCTTTTATCGTGCCATCATCCTTGGAGCCCGAATTATCCATCCCCTCCTGCAGGGCAATCACGTCCGGATTTTTTAGGTTCTTTAAGATAATGTCGGCGAGTGCTTCGGTTCTTGCCTTATCAAGTGGAAAATAGTTTTCAAAATTGGAATCTGCGACGGTAAAATGCTCCTCGTCGCCAACGAGATCCGTAACCGTTTTTCTTTGTAGATGACCTTGTTCGACCTTCACCGGAGTGGTCACGAGGAGACGAAATTGCCCAAAGGTGTAATCGAGAACACCGACAACATCGCCGACAATCCGATCCCCCGTCTGCAGGTGAGGCCTTTGCCCCGGAGGCAAAAGTTTGAAATCGATCGCAAGGAGATCCGTATTGAGACCTTCCGAGGAGAGAAAAGGCAATCCTTCGGGAGTTTTGTGATGCAGATGTTTGCCGCCATCGATTGCCACAAAGTACTGGTTCTCTCGTGTTGAGGCCCCGACGACGAGGGCGTTCTGAATCTTGACGCGCCTGTCCTCGAGATTCTTGTAGAAGGCCAGGGCGTGTTGATCCGGCAGGAATGGCGTTTGAGGATCCTCCACATTCCCCCGAACGGCCTCTCCCGAAAAAACCAGCTTGGGGGGAAGAAGCCCCGCTTCGCCAATCAAGACAGGCTCCGGCAGTTTTTCTTCTCCTGCCACTCTGTATGTTGCATGGTCGATCTGCGTCTGTGAGAGGTCGCGCTCGCCCGGCCGAAAAACGGTCACCTCACCATGGACCTCTGCGAGATCACCGACACGAACCGAAGGATTGGCCGTATGGATATAAATGCCGGAGGCGACGTGTGGATCGGTCTTAAGAGGCTCTTGCATCCAGAAACCTCCACGACCGACCGCCGTCACGACCCCTTCAAGTCCACGGACTTTTTCCCCTCGATGGGCCGTTGTGTAATGCGTTCCGCGGATCTCGGAGATCGTGAGACCAGAAGGAGAGGCGATAATCGGAACCCCTGCGATGGAGACAGCTTCGGGAACCGTTTGTGAGGGGCCTGCAAAGCCGGTGCTAAGAGGCAGTCTCCACTCGCTGACGACAGGAGGGTGCGAGAAAGAAGTGGTTGTTCTGTCAACGGCCTCTCCCATCGTGCGGCCGACACCCATGTAGAAAAAACCTTCTATAAGCTCCCGCGCGAAAAGCCAACCAGCGGACATTTGAGTCTCTGGCAACCATCCCAGCCCCCCCATACCGTAACTCAATCCTGTTGAGATGATCGCCTGTATCGGTTCAAGCGCCGCGTCGCCGAGAAGTGTTGCCCCCAATCCCCATCTTTGCATTGCAAAACGTCCCATCAGCATCGAGGGGAGTGAGTAGAGGAGTGAGACGCGCCATTGTTCAATAAAACTCTGTTCATTCGGTGAAGGGTTCATCCATCGTGAGAAAAGTGTCATTCCCCCTGAGGTGATGAGGGAGAGCGTGGTTGTGGAGAGTAGCAACGCCGGAAGCGGAGCACGAATCCCGAGTCGGGCGATTCCGTTTGTGATGAGTGGCGAAATTCCACGCATCACAAGATTCATTCCCAGTGAGGTGCCTAAGGTATTTGCGATTCCCCGGCCGGTCGTTATTTTTTGAAAGAACGATTGCTGCCAAAGAGCAAATTCAGCTTGGGTGGTACGATCGGTCTGGCCGGAATAAAAATAATTTGCGGAAATAGGACGAGGCTGAGGATCATACGATCGTGACGTCGATTGATAGAACATTCAAACGGTCCATCGACGGCTTATCTCTTAAGGTTGTGGAGCGATTGAAAAGAACAAGCCTCTTCCATAGATATTGACGCTCTGCGTTTCGCCTGCTAGGTCCCCTCAAAAAGGGGGGATTCATGAACTTCACACAACTAAAACTTGAACGGCAAGATTTTGTTGCGACCGTTTGGATCAATCGTGAGAAGGTGTTGAATGCACTCAATGCCGACGTTCTTCGTGAATTGAAACAATGCTTTGATTCCCTTTCAGAGGACCATGAGACCCGGGCTATTATTTTAACCGGTGCGGGTGAGAAGGCGTTTGTCGCCGGTGCCGATATTGCTGCGATGAGCAAGATGAGTCCGGATGAGGCGGCCCAGTTTGGAAAGCTGGGGCATGAGGCGATGAGCGCGGTGGAAAATTGCCGTAAACCGGTTATTGCGGCGGTGAACGGTTTTTGTCTGGGGGGCGGTCTGGAGCTCGCCCTTTCCTGTGATTTTATCTTTGCCTCAGAGAGGGCGAAGTTGGGATTGCCCGAGGTCAGTCTTGGTCTCTTCCCCGGTTGGGGTGGGACACAAAGGCTTTCCCGTCTCATTGGCAGGGGACGTGCCAAGGAATTGATTCTGAGTGGCCGCATGCTTTCGGCCGAGGAGGCGTTGCACTTTGGGATCGCCAACCGTATTTGCAAGCCGGAAGAGTTGCTTCGTGAGGCTCGGGCGACTGCGGCAGAGATCGCAAAAAAAGGGCCCGTGGCTGTTTCTCTTGCCAAAAAGTTGATCAATGAATCGTGTGGCACGACCCTGGAAGAGGGTCTTAAGCGGGAAAGGACGACATTTCCCGACTGTTTTAAGACGGAGGATTTAAAAGAGGGGCTCGCGGCTTTTTTGGAGAAGAGGGGAGCGAACTTTAAGGGGAGATAATGGACTTTCAACTAACCTCTGAACAACTGATGATCCGTAACTTGGCGCGTGATTTTGCGCAAAAAGAGGTGGCACCTCGAGCCGAAGAGTTGGATCGCAAATCGGAGTTCCCCCAGGACGCCGTTCGCAAGATGGGGGAGTTGGGGCTTATGGGAATGATGATACCGCAAGAGTGGGGCGGTGCCGGACTTGATTCGATCAGTTACGTTTTGGCACTGGAAGAGATTGCCGTCGCTTGTGCCTCGACCGCCGTTTCAATGTCGGTCAATAATTCCCTCTACTGCTGGCCAATTTTGAACTTTGGAAATGAGGAGCAGAAAAAAAGGCTTCTCCGGCCTTATGCGAGTGGAGAGAAGATTGGGGCGTATTCCCTCTCCGAGCCAGGGTCTGGCTCCGATGCAGGATCTTTGAAGGCAACCGCTAAAAAATCGGGGAACAAGTATGTATTGAACGGGACCAAAAATTTTGTGACCAACGGGCCGAACGCCGATTCAATGATTCTTTTTGCAAGGACCTCCGACGACAAGCATAAAGGGATCTCTGCCTTTATTGTCGAAAAACAGTTTCGTGGTTTTTCTGTTGGAAAGATTGAAAAGAAACTGGGGATCTGTGCCTCGAGCACATCCGAGATTGTTTTAGAGAATTGTGAAGTGCCGGCCGCAAACCTTTTGGGCGAAGAGGGGATGGGGTTCAAGATTGCGATGGCGACACTTGATGGTGGTCGGATCGGTGTCGGAACGCAAGCGTTGGGAATTGCCCGAGCGGCGTTCGAGCATGCACGTGACTATTCGAAAACACGCGAGGCGTTTGGCCAACCGATCTCTGAGTTTCAGGCCATCCAGCATTATCTGGCGGATATGGCATTAAAAATTGATGCCTCACGTCTCCTCCTCTGGCGGGCTGCCTGGATGAGGGATCAAAAACTCCCTTTTTCCAAGGAGGCTGCAATGGCAAAATTACATGCCTCCGAAACGGCTGCTTGGGTGAGCCACAAGGCGGTTCAGGTTTATGGCGGTTACGGGTTTTGCAAAGACTATCCCGTAGAGCGTTATTACCGCGATGCAAAGATCACCGAGATCTATGAGGGGACGAGCGAAATACAGCGACTTGTGATTGCAAGAAATGTCCTTAAAGAAGCATGACGGAAAAGACGCCAAAACAATTCACGACTGTTTCCTCCTGGCCGATCAAGGAGATTTATCGTCCTGAGGATCTCAAAGATTTTGAGCCCGAACGAGATTTGGGAAAGCCAGGGCATTATCCGTTTACACGGGGTCCTTACGAGACAATGTATCGCGGTCGGCTCTGGACGATGCGCCAGTTTGCCGGCTTTGGAACGCCGGAGGATACCAATAAACGATTTAAATATCTGCTCGACCACGGGATGATGGGGCTCTCGACCGCCTTTGATATGCCGACACTCATGGGGTATGATGCCGGTCATTCGTTGGCACGCGGTGAGGTGGGGGTTGAGGGGGTCAATGTCAGTTCGCTCTCCGACATGGAGGTTCTCTTCAGTGGCATTCCCTTAGGCAAGGTTACGACCTCCATGACAATCAACGGTCCGGCGATCGTCCTCATGGCGATGTACGTTGCCGTTGCAGAAAAACAGGGTGTCTCATCTGAAAAATTGGGTGGGACGATTCAGGCGGATATCTTAAAGGAGTTCATTGCCCAGAAGGAATGGATCTGTCCACCCGAACCGTCAGTTCGGATCATGATGGATATGGTGGAGTGGTGTACGGAGCATACACCGAAGTGGCATCCGGTCTCCGTGAGCGGTTATCATATCCGTGAAGCTGGGGCGACGGCAATCCAGGAGTTGGCGTTTACGATCCGCGATGGTGTTGAGTATGTTGAGGAAGGGGTTCGTCGCGGTATGGACCCGGACAAATTTGTTCCACAATTCTCTTTCTTTTTTGATGTCCATAATGACCTCTTTGAAGAGGTGGCAAAATTCCGTGCGGCCCGGCGGCTTTGGGCCCATTTAATGAAGGAGAGATTCCACTGTAAAAACCCGAAATCCTGGATGTTGAAGACTCATGCGCAGACCGCCGGTGTGAGTCTCACGGCACAACAACCCTATAATAATGTAGTGAGGACGACGATTCAGGCGTTGGCGGCCGTTCTGGGTGGCACCCAGTCGCTCCACACCAATTCACTCGATGAGACCTATGCCCTGCCGACAGAAGAGGCGGTGCGCATTGCCCTCCGGACCCAGCAGATTATCGCGCATGAGAGTGGTGTCACGAATATGGTTGATCCGTTGGGGGGTTCCTATTTTGTTGAGAGCCTGACGAGCGAGATTGAGAAGGGTGCGTTGGATTATATCAAGAAGATCGATACGATGGGAGGCATGCTTCGTGCGATTGAGCGAGGGTATCCCCAAAAGGAGATTACCGAGTCGGCGTTTCGCTACCAGAGGCAGGTCGAGATGAAGGAAAAAATTATTGTCGGTGTCAATGAGTTTGTGACGGAAGAGGAGAGGCCCATTGAGCTCCTTAAAATCAGTCCGGAGGTCGAAGAGAGGCAGAAGAGGCGACTCATGGAGACAAAAAAGAGGCGTGATTCAAAAAAACTTGAGTCAAAACTGGGTCAATTAAGGGAGGCGACTCAAACAAAAGAGAATCTGATGCCTCATGTCCTGAATGCCGTTTACGAATATGCAACGGTGGGGGAGATTTGTGATGTTTTTCGATCTGTGTTCGGGAGGTATCAGGATCCGGGAACTTTCTAGCCCTCTCCCTTCGACGGGGGAGGGAAGGGGTTGGATGAGAATGACAATGAAGGGTGAGGGAGAGAGAAAATTACGCATCTTGGTTGCCAAACCGGGTCTCGATGGCCATGACCGTGGGGCGAAGATCATTGCTCGTGCCCTCCGAGACGCGGGCTTTGAGGTGATCTATACCGGGCTCCATCAAACACCGGAGATGATCGTCAGTGCGGCACTGCAGGAGGATGTCGATGTGGTCTCACTTTCGATCTTGTCGGGGGCTCACAACTATCTTTTTCCGGAAATCATCCGACAGCTCAAGGAAAAAGGACTCGGGGATGTGACCGTTATGGGGGGAGGGACGATCCCCGATGAGGACGTTTTAATTTTGAAGAAGCAGGGGGTCGCTGCAATTTTTACTCCCGGGACCGATACGAGAGATGTAGTTGACTGGATTAAAAAAAATGTTAAGCCGAGGAAAATTTAGGGGGGAGTTTTTATGAGGCCGGTTTATGGTGTGAGCGGGGGGGTTAGCAAATTCAAAAAGGCACGGCCGGACAAGACGTTTCAGGCGATTGTAAAGGAGGCGGTTGTTTACACCCTCCAGGACATCGGGCTTGAATATCCAAAATTTCTTGAAATCGTTGATGGATCGGTCGCCTCCTATTTCTCGGATCATTTCACCCGTCAATTGATGGCGGGTATTATGGTGCAAGACTATCTTGGATTGACCCCCAAACCGTCTCATCGTGTCGAGGGAGGTGGTGCGACGGGAGGTCTCTGTTTTCAGGAGGCCTGGAAGAGCATTGCCTCGGGCGATATGGATATTTGCCTCGCCTACGGTTTTGAGACGATGAGCCACGTCAACACCTGGAAGGGGAATGAATTCATTGCACTCGCTTCCGACGTCAGTTTTGATTATCCCGTCGGGGGATTTTATTCAGGTTACTATGCGATGATGGTGGTTCGGCACATGAAGGAGTATGGGACAACCGTGGAGCAGATGGCGCATGTTTCCGTGAAGAATCATATGAATGCGTATCACAATCCGTATGCGCAAAAACGTCAAAAGCTCACCATCGGTGATGTGCGCGGGGCGCCAATTGTTGCCTGGCCCCTGACCCGTTTGGATATTTGTGTCATGAGCGACGGGGCGGCCTGTACCTTGCTTGCTTCCGAGGACGGCTTGAAGAAGATCGAGAAGGCGACGGGAAAGAGGGTGAACGCCGTTAAAGTTGCGGGAATCGGTCGAGGAACCGACGCCATGCGGATGTCAGACCGTCCTCATAAGGATGTTCCGTTACTCCCACATGAAAAGGAATCGGATTATGTCGGAAAGAGGTTTGTCGGCGGAAAACTCAAATATCCCGGCATTCATTCGTTTCGAGCTGGCCGGATGGCCTCTCTAAACGCCTACAAGCATGCAGGAATTAAAGATCCGTTAAAGGAGATAGACTTTGTTGAGCTGCATGATGCCTATACCTCCTCTGAGATCCAGACCTATGAGGATATGGGACTTTGTCGTTATGGAGAAGGGGGCGAGTTTGCCACCACCGGAGAAACTTTCATGCCGGGGATCGATTACGGGCTCAAACTTAAAAAAGAGCCGGTCTGTCCCGTGAATCCCTCTGGTGGACTGATTGCCTGCGGTCATCCGGTTGGGGCGACAGGACTCATGCAGGCGGTTTTTGCGATGTGGCAGTTGCAAGGAACCATCGGAAAGCATTTTGAGGACAACAAGCTTCAACTCAAAAATCCAAGACGGGGGGCGATCCATTCCCATGCGGGGACCGGGACGTATGTGACGGTTTCAATTTTGGAGAAAAATTAGGAGAGAGTATGGCGGATAAAACAGCCCAGATTGAAGAAACGGATGAAGGGACAATCCTCTTCAATGTTCCCCTCCCGCAAAACGTTGAACTGTTGAAGGACCTTTCTCCGATTGTTCTGAAACAGCCGTACCACATTGATTACATCCACAGTTATGGTCAAGATTCCCCCTGGTTTGCAGGCCTTGCCAACAAGCGTCTTTTAGGGACCCGGTGTCAGAAGTGTGGTTATCGTTTTGCGACGCCAAAACTTTCCTGTATGGAATGCGGCGGTGACTGCGATTGGGTCGAGATGCCTCAGGAAGGGAAGATCCACACGTTCACTGTTTGTGAGTTTGGTTCGGAGGAGTTTTTGAAAGAGACCCCTTTTATCCTTTGTCTTGTTGAGTTTGAAAATTTTAACACGCTTCTTCTGAGCCGTCTGATCGGGGTTGATCCGCGGGAGGCGTCGCTTAGCTGGGTCGGGATGAAGGTCAAGGCAAAATTTCGCCGTAATTCCAAGTTCAAACCGACGGACGTCTATTTTGTCCCCGCCTGATGTCTCCAGGCCGTTGCAGGAGGGATAAACTCCTCATCCCCCTGTTTTTTTCGAAACAAGACAACGTATAAGACATTGATTTTTTTAAATAAATTTTAATTTGTATTTGGCACATCGATTGCTCTCTCCCTTAAGGCATGTGGGGATTTCGTTCAGGATTTCTGGTTTTTCTTCTGCTCTGGGTCTCCTCTGCTGTTCTGCCTCACGAGGCTACTGCGGGTGAATGGCGCGGGAATATCAGGGTTGGCTCTTCATCCACTGCGGCACCGGCGGAATCCGTCGTGGTGGCGGCTACGACTGAATATGTTCTACGGCAACGTGGGACGATCCCGATCATCCTCACGTCACCTCATGGGGGGAATGTTCAGCCCGATTTTCTGGACGTGAGGGATGCCTGTTCTGATGATAGCAATCCCAGTGGTTGTCGTGGGGGTAGATGCTCCAGGAGCAGTGATAAGAACACATTCAAGCTGACGACCCTCTTGGTTGACAAGATTGAAGAGGAATGTGGGGGAAAACCGTATTACGTGATTGGTCAGATCAAAAGAAACTACATCGACTACAATCGTGACGCCTTTGATCCAGTTGGAGGACAGCTCTGCTCTTTTAAAGATCCCGACGCCCTTTTGTATTGGGAGGCGTTCCACAATCAGATCGAAACATACCTGGGTGAGATTCAGGAGAATTGTGAGGGATGTGGGCTTTTGATTGATGTCCATGGATTTACCGATCAGGATCACCCACAGGCGATTTCCCTTGGCATGGGAAATGCTGGAGGACAGACCGTTCCAAACATTCGTGAGAGAGATGCGGAACTCCCTTTTGTGTATGGAGAGGAAGGACTTGTCCCCAACCTGCTTAATTATGGAGAAGATCATATTCTGGAGGTTGCCCCGGAGGATATTAATGCCTCTTACGACGGGATGCCCAACGGAGGGTATATTGTGCGTCGCTATTCACGTCGCTATGCCGATTGGGGGGGGCCGCAATCCGATCCCAACCTTCCGATGATCGACTCTATCCAGATGGAATTTGAAAAGGGGCTTCGTCAGGCCTCCTCGGGCAGCGACGAAACCGATGCAGAGATTCTCGAGAGGACCGCCCTGGCGGTTGCCCGATCGCTCTGTGGGGCGAGAGATCAATATATTGACTGGTGGTCCCCACGTCTTCCTGCGAGAATTGCCACCCCCCGACGGTCTGCAACTCCCTCCTTCTAACAGTCCCCTTCCTTGACTCCCAAGCCCGATTTTCCTAAACAGGGCCGCTCTTTATGAAGAAGGTCTATCTCGATTACAATGCAACCACCCCCCTTGATTTGAGGGTGAAGCAGGTGATCGATCGGTTTCTCGTGAATTCCTATGGCAACCCCTCCAGTCTCCATTGGGCGGGAGCGGAGGCCAGGAAGGGGATCGATGAGGCCCATTCGATCGTTGCCGGGTCTTTTGGTGTTAGCTCGGATGAGATCGTTTTTACGAGTGGGGGAACCGAGTCGGCCAATCTGGCGATTCATGGAATTTTGGGGAACCTCCAAAAATCGGGGCATGTTATCACCTCCTCCGTAGAACATCATGCCGTTCTGGAGCCGCTGCAAACGCTCGCCCAAATCGGCAGGATCGAGCTCAGTCATCTCCGTGTCGATACAAAAGGGCGCTTGAACCCGGATGATGTTGTGAGACTTATCCGTGAGGAGACTGCGCTGATCGCGGTCATGTATGCCAACAATGAGACAGGCAACCTCTTTCCGATCGAGACGATCGGAAGGATAGCCCGTGAAAGGAAGATCCCGTTCTTCTGTGACGGTGTTCAGGCGGCCGGCAAGAGGGCGATCAACCTTGGCAGGTTGCCGGTTGATCTCTTCTCCTTTTCGGCCCACAAGTTTTATGGACCCAAGGGAGTTGGCGGTCTGTACGTCCGAAAGGGACTGAAATTAAAACCGCTGATCGAAGGGGGGGGGCAGGAGATGAAGAGAAGGGGAGGGACTGAAAACGTAGCGGGAATTATCGGGTTGGCTCAGGCCCTCAAGGTTTCCCTTGAGGAGATGGAGAGGGAAAAAGCCCGTTTGAGAAGACTGCGCGATCTTCTTGAAGAGAGGATCAGGTCTATTCCCGGCGCTTGCATTTATGGCGATTTGGAGAATCGATTGGAGAATACAACCTTTGCCGGCTTTGACCGGATTGACAGCGAAACGATTTTAATCGCCCTCGATCGTCACGGGATCGCCGCCTCTAATGGGGCGGCCTGTTCCTCCGGAACCCTTGAACCGTCACATGTCTTGATGGCGATGGGATTTTCAGAGAGGGAGGCGAAGGGGGCTGTACGGTTTTCCGTTGGGCGTTTTACAACAGAGGAAGAGATCCATACTGTGGGTGAAAAACTTCCGGAGATTGTGAGTCGCTTGAGATGAAGGTTCTTAGCAAAAATTTGGTTGTCGTGGCGATGAGCGGAGGGGTTGATTCTTCGGTTGCGGCCTATCTCCTCAAAGAACAACGGTTTGAGGTGATCGGCATCTCGATGAAGACGCACGAGTCGACCGAAGCGGGAGAGACCAGAGGCCAGACCTGTTGCGCGGCGCGTGACATCCGGGATGCCCGGCGTGTCTGCCAGCAGCTCGATATTCCTTTTTATCCCATCAACTTCAAGGCGGAGTTTGAAAAAGAGGTCATCCAGAATTTTCTGTCGGAGTATACCCAGGGGAGAACCCCGAATCCTTGCGTCCGTTGCAACCAGGATCTCAAGTTTTCAGCCCTCCTTCAAAAGGCGCATCAACTCGGTGCTTATTACCTGGCGACGGGACATTACGTTCAAAAGGTGACGGATGAGAAAGGGCATCACCACCTCCTTAAGGCAAAAGATATCGGAAAGGACCAGTCCTATTTTCTCTTTGGTCTGACGCAGGAGTCGTTAGGGCATACCCTTTTTCCCCTCGGAGGCCTTACAAAGGCGGAGGTGCGTCAGATAGCAAAGAGGGCAGGATTGGAGACATCGGAAAAGCCGGAGAGTCAGGAGATCTGCTTTGTATCGAGCGGCAGTTACGGTGATTTTGTGGAATCGCGCTTGGGTGAGGCGGCAAGGTCCCGCGGTCTTTTTGTCACGGGGGGTGGGATGGTTCTTGGGGAACATGCGGGGATTCACCGGTACACCGTCGGTCAACGGAGAGGAACGGGTATTGCCACCGGTGAAAAAGTTTATGTCACCGAGATCCGACCTGAAAAACATGAGGTTGTTTTGGGGCCCAAGGAATCGTTGCTCAAGAAGGGGGTTCTCGTGAAGGGGCTTCAGTGGGTTCATCCGGAACCGGTTTCAAACGGGATGAATGTCCTGACCAAGATTCGTTATCGTCATCTGGAGACGCCCTCCTTACTGACCATGATCGGAAACGGCTTGGTCCGGGTTGACTTTGAAAATCCGGATGGGGCGGTGACACCGGGGCAGGCGGCTGTTTTTTATAAGGGAGATGAATTGATCGGAGGAGGCTGGATTGAGAGGGCCATTGATTAAGGTATAAAATGATTTCCAAAGAGGAAAAGAAAAAATTGCAAGTGATCGAGAAAAGTTTGGGTTACTCTTTCAAGAGCGATGCCCTCCTCAAGAGGGCGCTGACCCACAAGTCCTATGCGAATGAGAACCGTCTGCCGAGTGAGCAGCAGAATGAACGGCTTGAATTTCTGGGAGATGCCGTCCTGGAGCTGGCGATCAGTGAATTTTTGATGGAGAAGTTCCCCTTGTTCTCCGAGGGAGACCTCTCCAAATTACGCGCAGCCATTGTAAACGAACAACAGCTGACGGAGATAGCCAGAGGCCTCAATCTGGGTGAGTTTCTTTATCTAGGGCGTGGGGAAGAACAGACAAGCGGGCGTGAAAAACCGTCCCTTTTGGCGGATGCCTTTGAGGCGCTTCTGGGGGCAATCTACCTTGACAGGGGATACAAGAAGGCGTCGTTGGTCATCCGGAAGCATTATGGTCGAATGTTGGAGCAGTCGCCCGTTGAGAGTTTCTATCGTGACTACAAGACCGATCTTCAGGAAAAGTCACAGGCGTTGTTTCGGTCCATTCCCAAATATAAACTGGTTTCGGAAATAGGCCCGGATCACAGCAAGACCTTTGAGGTGGAGATTTATATTCGTGAACAACTGATGGGGAAAGGGTCTGGAAGAAGCAAGAAGGAGGCGGAACAGAAGGCGGCTAAAGAGGCCCTCTACCGTTTTGAAGAGGGTGTTTAAGTCAGGGTACATTGGAATTGTTGGTCGTCCCAACGTTGGCAAATCAACTCTCTTAAATCTTCTGGTCGGTCAGAAAATCGCTGCGGTGACGGAGAAGCCGCAAACGACACGTCACCGGATTCTCGGCATCAGAACGCTTCCGGAAGGTCAGCTTCTTTTTATTGATACACCGGGGATTCATCGTCCCCACAAAAACTTGAATGAATATATGATGCAGGTCACTCGAGCGGTACTTGAGGATGTCGACCTGTTTCTTTTTCTCGTCGAACCGACCCCAAGAACTCTGGGAGAGGATCGGCGGATCTATGAGATGCTCTCTGACAAGAGAAAGCCAGTTCTTCTCATTATCAACAAGGTGGATACGGTCTCAAAAGATTCCCTGCTCCCGCTGATCTCCAGATATCATGAGGATTGGAAGCCGGTGGCGGTTGTCCCTTTTTGCGCCCTTGAGGAAAACGGTCTTGAAAATTTGCAACAAGAGATATTGAGGTATCTGCCCGAGGGACCTCCGTATTATCCCGAAGATCAGGTGAGTGATCTGTCCGAACGTTTTATTGCCTCGGAGGTCATTCGTGAAAAAGTAACACTCTTGACGCGTGAAGAGGTTCCTTACTCCGTGGCGGTGGAGATTGAGTCCTATGAAGAGCCCAAGGAGGCCGATGTAAAAAAAGTCGTTCGGATCAGGGCCTCGATCGTTGTTGAGAAAGATTCCCAGAAGGGGATTCTCGTTGGGAAGGGGGGATCGATGATCAAAAAAATCGGCCAGGAGGCACGACTGGAGATGGAGAAACGTCTCGGCACAAAGGTTTTTCTGGAGCTGTTTGTTCGGGTTGAGGAGGGATGGACAAAGGATCCGAGGAAGCTCAAGGAGCTGGGGTATTTTTAATTCTCAATCTGATAATTTTATCATTTTGGTAATTTGGGTCTCGTAAACGTCGCAGTAAGTCTCTAATATCGTTTGTATTTTATATATCTAGATTTAGAAAAAGTGGAATATTTTTTGCACGAATAGATCTAACTAACGTGTTTACAAAGAGGCTTCCCAGAAAAATCAGATTAGTTTTGGGGCTTTTCTTGGGGCTTATTCAAATCGGTTGCCCGGTGACCTGTTTTGTAAACCCCTTCACCGATGATTATCTGACGACTGACGACTCTGTTCGCGTCAATGGGGTTCTATTAGACTACTCACTTGAAGGATTGAATGGTGTTTTGCCAAACTATGCGATGCCTTGTACGCTCTCTTACTATCGGTCTGATTATCAAGACTACTTGAGTGAGGGGGTCGGAGAGGAATCTTGTGATACCACCTCCAATGATGTTGGAATCTTTGATCTTGATTTGGGACTTTCGTCACCAGGCCTTTATCGTTTAAGCTTTCTCTCTCCTGTGGGTGACATCAGAACTCATTTAGTGACCTCTCGCCCCGATTTGGAAGCCCAGGACGATGAGTGGGTCTATCTGGACTGGAATTATGAAGAAGGGGGGGGGGGCGTGAATGACTCCCTTCAGGATACGATTGATTCGACACTCTCCCTGTCAGATCCCAGTGAGGTCACTTCAAGCCTTGTTGGAGCGGAGTTGGTAAAACTTGAAGTCGAGAGAGTCCTCCAATCCTACTTCAATTATTTGAGAATCTATATTTGGAACCTTTCAAGAGAGGGTGAGACTCCAGGAGCTGATGTGCAGGTCGTTCAAATGGAGACCTGTGGGGGAGAGATTGATGAGGAGACCTGTTGTGGCGCGGGGGATGTTGGGACTGCTCAGTGCAACAATAATTATTCTGCTGGCAACTCAAGCGTTGATTATAAGAATGATAGGGCGGAAGAATCTCCCGTTCATATTCGCGTTCCTGTTTTGTCGCATCGTCTCAAAAAACTGCATACGCCAGGCGGCTATCTTTCTTCAGAAGATCGGCTGGAGGTTCGCGTGGGGGATATTGCCCGAAACATGGCCGTGACCCTCGCACACGAACTGGGGCACTCCTTTGGTTTGGTCAAATCCAATTATCTTTTTGGCTCCTATGACTATGATTATGCCCCAAGTTATGGCGAACATCATACCCCTTATGAACCGCCTTTTGTTGGTTCGGTACGAGCCTTTCCCGGCGAAGTGATGAGTTATCGGATGTGGGGAAATTATGTGGGGCAGCAGGTTGATGATTGTAATCCTGTGCCTCGGCCAGAAAGGGTTGATGAGACCCTGATTGAACGCTGTCCACGTCGCTTTAACACATTTAACTGGCAGTATTTGGATTTTATCCAATAAATAGGGGGCCTATGAAAAAAAACATAATTACCCTTCTAGGACTCATGACCATCATCTTGATCCCATGTTGGAAATCTGCCGAGGCGTGTGGATACGGCCATCACCTCCTGAACCATTTGGTGATAGATCGAAAGGAGATTGTCTCCTTTAGTTCCCCCAAGGTTCTTGAATCAAAACCGGAGAAGGGGATGATGATTCAGGAGGTCATGGTGCAGGAGGTCCTTCAAGGGAGACTGAAGAAGGGTCAAAAAATAAAATTTGTCTGTGAGGATCTGCTGCAACCGGAACGATGTAAACTAGAGGGACGCAAATCCCCCTTTCTTTTCTTGAGCGGGCCTTCTCTTAAGAAAACACCAGCGACCCCTTCTAAAGGGGGATCGGTCGCAAAAATGGAAAAAAAGACAGGGGTTATTTTGCGTGGTCATCCGTTAGATGGGATCTCACTCCTCCCGTCTGACAAACCTCTTCTACAGGCGTTTATCAAGAACCGTAAGAATCCTTCCGCCGCCTTAGCCTCGAAGGTTCTTGCCTCCAAGCGTCCCTACTTTATTGCCTCCCTCTTTGCCTTAAATCCGACGCCACAGCTCTTGAGAGAAACCTTGAGCTTCGATTCTGTGGCCGATGAAGTGGCTGCCTTGCGAGTCTCAATTGAAAAGCTCCCTCAATTTAAGGGGGAGGAGCAGTCCTATTGTCAGGTCATTTACGGGGATTTTAATGCAACCCACAAAAATGTCATCAATGAGACAGAACTCTCTTTTATCGGGCAGTCTCCTTGTGCGGGGAAGGGAGATTTTCTTTTCCAACAATTGGCCAGTCAGAATGAATTCGTTGTGATGCAGTCGACCTACTATTTGAGCATGACCGATCCGGCGACGGTTCGAAAAGGGGTTGATTTCTTTAAGGCGAATCCCAAACAAGTCTCTTCAATCGAGGTCATTAACCAATTGTCACATTCCCTCTTTGTGCAGAGGGAGTGTTCTCTGATGAAGGATCTGGTAGGTCAGTATCGCCCTTCGGTCTCCTCACTGCAGAATTTGGCAGCTTCTCTCTTCCCCAGTTTGGCACCAAATTATCATCAATATGAGGTCTTGGCAGAGAATTATGCCGGTTGCCTCGGGCATCTTCCGGGAAGCGGTCCTCTTCTGGTCTCTCTCTTAAAAGGGGATTCTCACCCCGATTGGCCATTTCCAGGAGAGGTCGGTTTTCGTGTCATGGCGCGGGCCATCACGGCTATTGAGAGGCAGCTTTGGAAACAAACGTTATCCCCACAGACGGAGGGTCTCAAAGAGGCGTTGATCGATCGGGCCGAAAAGGGGCATCCACAAAATGTTCCGGAGATCATGCATCTCTTGAAAAAGTATTTTCCTGGCACGGATGAGGTGATCATGAGACTGGCCCTGAAAAAGGACGCTAAATCTTACCACCAAAGTCACGCGATCATGGCATTTATGCAGGCGGGACAAAAAGAGAAGGCGATCCAGGTTGCCAATGCGGGACGGGATCCCAGGATCAAAAAGGTAGGGGAATTGCTTCAAGGTGCTGGCCAGACACCACCGATGAATTTGCCCAACCCCTATCCAGGCCAGTCTGGACGAGGATCCGGAGGCTTGACCAGGTGATTTTGTCAAAATATCTTCTCTTTGCCCTTTTGTTTTTTTGCGTTGGTTGTCCCATGACCTGTTTTGTGAATCCATCTTTGGTGGACACCTTAACCCGCCAAGATTCTCAAAGGGTGAACGGTCTCCTTCTTGACTTTACAACAGGGGACTCCTCTCCTCCTCCCTTACCCAATACGGCCATGCCATGTGATTTTGTTTATTATCGTGAGAATTACGCTGACTATGAGTCTCTAGGAACAACCTCCGAACCTTGCGACACCTCTTCTAGTACAGGCGGTGTTTTTGATGAAACGGTTGAGATGCCATCACCGGGTCTCTACCGGCTTCTTTTTGAGCCCCCTACTATTTATCAAACTGAGACGCGGCTCATCACGTCACGACCCGATCTCACAGCGGCGGAGGATACATACCTCTACATTAATTGGGATTATCAGGATCCGCGATGGGATGATGACAACCAGGCGGTTCGTGAGTCTTATATAAGGCTTTTTTCTGAGACGCTCAATTGGGAGGGGTATAATTTTCTGGAAAGAACCTTTATGACGTTAGCCTTGGGAGAGCTAGGGATGATAGAGATTGAAAGGGTTGCTGAGGAGTACTTTGATGGCTTGAGGATTATTCTTTGGAGGCCGGAGATGGGGGGGGAGCCGGGCCCTATGTTACGGGAAGTCGCGATCTCTTCTTGTGGAGGGGAGGTTGATGCGGAGGGGTGCAGGGTTTATCCATGGGGTGTTGCCGCGGTTGATTATCTTGATGATAATTGTCTTGATAATCTTGATCCGGCAATCTTGGATGCGCTCTCTCCTGAATATCTGGAGGAAAACTACAATGAGGATACGGGATGCCTGTTTCAAGGGGCGTCCCCTGCCTTTGTCTATGTTCCTAGCATGGTGGAGTGGGCTTTATTCACCATCCCAGGGGTGGAAAGAGGGGGGATTGCAGGTTGGTTAACTACCCCTCCCGACGATAGTTTTGAAACGAGGGTAGAAGATGTTGGTAGGTATATTGGCAAGGTGGTTGTTCATGAGGCAGGGCATCAATTAGGTCTTGTAGCAGGTCGCCCGTTGTTTTCTAACCGGGGGACCCTCTTTTATCCTAGCGAGCATACCCCTGATGAACCCCCTTTTTTGGGGGCAGTTCGCTATATCCCCCGTGAGATCCTGAGCTACCAATGGACCGGCAGCACCCCCTCTCTGTTTGATGACTGTGATACGGTACCACGTAATCGAACTGATTTAGGGGCCTCAGAGGAGATGGTGGTTGAACGGTGTCCCGCCCCGTGGAATTCCTTTAACCACCAATATTTAAGGGAGATCTTGGGATTATAGTCATCCAATCTTCTTGCATCCCGCAAGAGGAATAGCTACTTACCTTCTCCATGCGACTCTCTCAGGCCTTTATTCCAACACTTCGTGAGGTGCCGGCGGAGGCGGAGGTCATCAGCCATAAATTAATGCTGCGTGCCGGAATGATTCGAAAGGTCGCAGCCGGGATTTACAACTATCTTCCGCTGGGGCTTCACGTTCTCCAAAAAGTCTCGCAAATTATTCGGGAGGAGATGAATGCGGCGGGGGCAGAAGAGGTCTCGATGCCGATGGTCCAGCCAAAGGAGCTGTGGGAGGAGTCAACCCGTTGGGGAGAATACGGAAAAGAGCTGCTTCGTTTGAAAGATCGTCATGAACGCGAATTTTGCTTAGGCCCGACGCACGAAGAGATTATTACGGATATCGTCAGAAAAGAGATTCGCTCCTACAAGCAGCTTCCTGTCAATCTCTACCAGATCCAGACAAAATTCAGGGATGAGGTGCGTCCTCGTTTTGGACTCATGCGTGGGCGCGAATTTTTGATGAAAGATGCCTACAGCTTTGACCGGAATGAGGTGGAGGCCAAAAAAAGTTATGAACGGATGAATGGGGCGTACAAAAAAATTTTCAAGCGATGTGGCCTTAACTTTCGACCGGTTACGGCCGATTCCGGCCTTATTGGTGGAAACCTCTCCCAGGAATTTCATGTCCTGGCAAGGTCGGGTGAAGATGAAATCTTTGCCTGTGAAACATGCGATTATGGGGCGAGCCAAGAGAAGGTTTCATCCGACAAGTGCTGTCCCTCTTGCAAAAAAGAGTTAACAAGTTATCGCGGTATTGAGGTCGGGCATATCTTCTATTTGGGCAATAAATACTCCAAGGCGATGAAGGCAACATTTTTGGATGAGGCGGGGAAGGAACAGTTTTTTGAGATGGGCTGTTATGGGATCGGTGTGGGGCGGACTGCGGCTGCGGCGATTGAACAGAATCATGATGACAAAGGGATCATCTGGCCGCTTCCGATTGCGCCGTACAGCGTCGAGATCATCTCTTTGGGCAAGGGAAATCCGGCGGTGCAGGAGGTGGCAGAACAGTTTTATCGAGAACTGACCGATCAGGCGGTTCAAGTTTTGTATGATGATCGTGATGAATCTCCCGGAGTCAAATTTAACGATGCCGATCTCATCGGTATTCCATGGCGCCTGCAGGTTGGCCAAAAGGGGCTTGTCAAGGGAGAGGTTGAGATTAAGTCGCGCAAAACGGGGGAGATCATTGTCGTCAAGACGGAAGCAGCGGTCTCTTTGCTAAAAGAGAAAATTTCTGTTTAGGTGCTACCGATTCGAGACAGGTGACTTGACAGCACTCATTAATGTGACCATAATGGTCATCATCTATGGTGAAAACAGCTATTTCGAAGTTAAAGGCCTCTTTGAGTGAGTACCTCTCCAAGGTAAAAAGGGGGGGAGAAATTATCGTGACCGATCGCGGACATCCGATTGCGAAACTTGTCCCTTTTACGGTTGCCAGTTCTACCAGTGCAGAGCGGCAACGGCTCATTAGAGAAGGACTTATCGAACCAGGAAGGACGGGCAGGGTTCCACGTAACTTTCTTCAACAACCAAAAATAAAGGATCCCGAGGGGCTTATTTTAAAAGCACTTCTTGAGGAACGGAGGGAGGGACGGTGAGGTATTGGGACTCTTCGGCGCTCATCCCTTTGGTTCTGGATGAACCTCGAGCCGATCAGGTTCGAAGTTTCATTATTGAGGACTCCTCGATTATTTCGTGGTGGGGGACACCTGTGGAATGTTTCTCGGCCCTCTGCCGGCGCAAGAAAGAAGGTGTTTTAAAAGAAGAGGATTTTTCTCAGGCAAGGAAAGAATTTGATCAGTTAATGGCAGAAATAGACCTTGTTACTCCATCACGCGATCTGCGCGAAAGGGCTCTTAAAGTTATTTCTCTCCACGCTCTTCGTTCCGGCGACGCCTTTCAGCTCGCAGCGGCCCTTCGTTGGTGTCGAGAACAAAGCCGTGGGGCGGTCCTCGTAACATTAGATGACCGACTTCGCAGAGCAGCCTTGGATGAGGGGTTTACGGTTCTTCCATAGACCGGAGAATTCTCAAAAAAATCCTTTATTGACCTTAAGTTATTTGTAGCCATAAATCAGAGGTATGACAGATGACCGCCTCATTGTCGCGCTCGATCTTCCTTCTCTTAAAGAGGCCCAAAAGATAGTTCGGCTTCTCTCTCCCATCGTTAGTTTTTACAAAATTG
>JACPAL010000020.1 GCA_016180855.1 Deltaproteobacteria bacterium
CTCCTGAAGCCGGTCACGCGCGAGGTCGAGAAATTAACGGCGCGGCTCCGTGCCGCCAAAGAGACGGCGCGGGAGGTCTCCAAGGAGCGGCAGGTCAGCGACTTATGGACACCGGCCCGGCTCAAGGCCCATGCCGTTACTCATCTGGGTGACAACCCCTTTATCGTCGTCTCAAACCGCGAACCGTACATGCACGTAAAGGAGCATGGGCAGCATAAAGTGATCATTCCCGCCAGCGGGCTGGTGACCTCATTGGATCCTGTACTGCGAGCCACGAGCGGACTTTGGATTGCCCACGGCGCAGGGGATGGGGACCGTGACACCGTGGATCGGGAGGGGAAGGTCCTTGTCCCCCCGCAAGCCCCCTCCTACACGCTGAAACGTCTCTGGCTGACCCGCGAGGAGGAAGAAGGTTATTACTACGGTTTCTCGAACGAAGCGCTCTGGCCCCTCTGTCACCTGACCAACCATCGCCCGGAATTCGAGGAGAAAGACTGGCTGGTCTACCGGAAGGTCAACGAAAAGTTCGCCGATGCAGTGGTTCGAGAATTCGGCAAGACGAGACCGTTCGTCCTGGTGCAGGACTATCATTTTACATTGCTACCACGGTTGATTCGGGAGCGGCGTCCCGATGCGGTGATCGGTCTTTTCTGGCATATTCCGTGGCCGACCTCCGAACTGTTTCAGGTTTGTCCCTGGAAGCGGGAGATCCTGGAAGGGATGCTCGGGGCGAATTTCGTCGGGTTTCATCTCCAGTCTTATTGCAACAACTTTCTGGACACGGTGAACAGCTTTCTCCCGATCCGGATCGAGTGGGATCGCTCGGCGGTGCTACAGGAAAACAGGGCGACGCTGGTCAAACCGTTTCCGATCAGTATTGAGCCATGGGCCGAACGGGGGAGCCCGACGGAGGAGGTATTTCGCAAAAGGGAGGGAGAGTTGCGGGGCGAGCTGGACTTGAAGACAGCCCGCCTTGTCGTGAGTGTGGACCGGCTGGATTACACCAAGGGGATCCCGGAGCGGCTCGGGGCGATCGATCGGTTCCTCGAGAAGTACCCTCAATACAAGGAAAAGGTCACCTTTGTCCAACTGGGCGCCCCCTCCCGGGTCCATATCCCCCGTTATCGTGACTTTATCACCGAGGTGGAAAAGAAGGTGGACCATGTCAATTGGCGGCACGCGACGGAATCATGGAAACCGGTGATCTTCCTCAAGGCCCACCATGACTCGCAGACGGTTTATCAATTCTTGAAGATGGCCGACACCTGCATCGTCAGTTCCCTTTCCGACGGGATGAATCTGGTGGCCAAGGAGTTCGTTGCCGCCCGGGATCAGGGCGACGGGGTGCTGATCCTCTCCGAATTCGCCGGTACGGCACGCGAGTTTCAGGAGGCACTGCAGGTGAACCCTTACGCGCGAGCCGACTTCGCCGAGGTGATCCGGGTCGCTCTGGAAATGCCTGTCGAGGAACAAAAAAGACGGATCGGCCGGATGAAGGCACAAGTCATAGAACACAATGTCTACGGATGGGCGGCGAGTCTTATCACTGAAATGGCTCAAACTGTAAATGTGCCTCTTGGGGAAGTTAACAATCCCACCCAATTTTTTGACTGGGCGGATGACGGCAGAAAAAGTTAGGGTTTAAGCACACCCAAGCCTCGTGAAGTGGATCAAGCAGGGATATGCACCCATTGTTCTATGAAGGTCTGTTACTGCCATATTCCCCCTGACCTCCTCGTGAAGATCGTCCGGGAGAAATTCATTGAGAAGACCCCGACGCTGACGCTCCTTCAAAGATATTCCAGCGATCAGGAAACCGAATATGTCAGCACGATCGCCCTTCTCGATCTCCCGGAGTCAGAGGTTCGGGAGATGCTCAAAGACCAACCTCAATTCCTCGCCCATTTTCTCGATTGCCGAATCCATGCAAGAGAGGTTCTTGAGGGAAAACTCCCCGACCTGAAAAAACATCTTCGGGTCAGTTGAGTTTGGAGGTCTTGAACCCCGTCTTGTTCGCTTCCTGAATGATCTGGTCAGCGGTCGCGGGTGATCCGTACTTGCAAATCCCCTCTCCCTTTTCCCGATCACCTCGATTTTCATCTTCAAGATTTGAGGTTCTGCCGCTGACAGCAGTCCCGGCAGAAGTAATGCCATGACGATAGTGATGGTTTGTTTCATTTTGTTCCTCCCTGCCCTGAGCGATCCGCCTTAGGCGGAGAGTCGAAGGGCTTTTTTTGAATCTCTTTGACTGCCTTTGAAATATCTCCCAGGCAACAACTCTTCTTTGGGTTGACCGCCTCGCACCGACAGTTACCGGCTTTTATTTGAGCCCTTAAAAAATCCGGTATCATTGTCTTCCCTGTTTTTTTGATCTCCTGTTCGATATCCTGCCTGAAAATATGGAAACAGTAACAGATAGGCGATGAATCATACCTCTCTTTCACAGTAGATGCCGGGGCTTGGGCTGTCTCTTTGTCGGTAACTTCACAAATTCCATCGGCACATTTGTCATTCATAACTGCCGCGCCGTTTGCCGACAGCCACTGGCTGTCGTTTGCCGGCTTGCCCCCTTAAGATGCAATCAAATGCGGTCCGATCAAAAAGATCGCCGCCAACGCCGTCGAGATCCACAAGAGGATCTTCGTCCATTTCTGACTGGCCGGGCTACAGAGTTTGGCATCCTCGCAAACTGCTTGTTTCCTTCCGTAAACCAGATAAAAGGCGGTTCCCAATAAGAGGATAGTCAGAATCGTAAAATACTTCTGGTAGGGAACCAGTGCCGAGGCAAAACCAACAGTTCCGGTCAACCCCAACAAAAGAAGCGGCAGGGCACAGCAAGACCCAAAGAAGGCCGCCGCACTGGCACCAACGGCAGTGATTCGTGATAGTTGTTGCATCAGTTCTTCCCCCCTCTCTTTCGTCGACCTGCCGATTCGATGATCTCACAAATACAGGTCGTTTTTTTGTTTCTAACCTTCTTCCAATTTCTCAACTTTCCCATCTCCTTCATCTTTTGATGCAGGGCCGAGATTTTCGTCTCCAGGAGTTCCACCACATGTTCGCAGGGCTTTCCTTTGAGCCTCTTTGCCTCGATCACCTTCTTGATCTCTTCAAGGGTGAGGCCCAACCCCTGTGCTGTCTTGATAAATCGGATTATATCAATCGTTTCTTGCGGATAGAGGCGATAGCGGGAGGAAGACCTCGGAGCGACAGGGACAAGACACTCCTTTTCGTAGTACCGGATCGTCCACGGATCGACACCACATTGTTTTGACAACTCGCCAATAAACAACCCCGAATGCATAGAGGCATTATAAACCTTTGAGTTGGCTCTAAGGTCAAATTGTTTTTTGGGCTGCCGATGTCAAAGAAAGGCACGAGACAGGGTCGAGCCTTCGAGTGCTGAGCTTGTCGAAGGACAGAGTAATACGGTCAATCAAATTTTGAACAGAAGTTCAAAAGGAAAGGACTCGGTCACACCCGGCGATCAAATCGTAGAGATCGCTCATCGTAGACAAGGGACATAATTCCGTCGCGTCCTGCCCACGAATCTTGAGACAGGTACCGCAGGTGAGGATCTGACCGCCCCCTTCGACCAGCGTTTTCATCTGCTCGGTCACTTTGAAACGATCGGTATCGAGCGACTCGCATTCAACCCCCTTTGCCAGGAGAAACACCTTGACCGTATCCCCCTTCTTCAAGGCAAGGTTTCCGAGCCGAAAGGCGTTCCAGACGGTTTCGGGATCGCTGGAATAAATGACAAGGCCGAGTTTCATAAGTACCTGATAAAAAACTTTTCTCCTGTCGGGGCGATAGGATTTGAACCTACGACTTCTTGCTCCCGAAGCAAGCGCTCTACCAGGCTGAGCTACGCCCCGTATTTCGACTCGTCCTTCGGACTCGTTCAGGGGACTGTTGAAAAATGCCATTTTTCAACACACCCTTCAGTACTTCGATCCGAAGTTTTCATCGGTATATCGATCCCTTAGTACTTCGACTCGTAATTACCATGACGTATCTGAAAAGCCAAAAAAATCAATGAAATTACTCGCTCAGCACTAGTCCTGAGTGAATAAATTCGTCACCGAATTTATGAATCGAAGGACTTCGGTCAAAGATCAACCGGAAAACGGGAATCATTTAGTCTCTATGGGTAGATCGATATCATTACTCCAGTCACTCCACGAACCTTCGTAAAGTTTGGCATCAATTCCCGCCAATTTGAGTGCAAAAATATCTGTGCAAGCGGTGATGCCAGAGCCGCAGTAACAGATAGTTTCTTGTATCTCCCCCCTTGCCCCCCTCTTAATGTAAGAGGGGGGACGATATCTCCCCTGCTCATCCACACATTGCGTAAACGGAACATTGATCGCGCCGGGAATGTGACCCGCCCGTTTATCGATCGGTTCTATTTCGCCTCGGTAACGTTCGGGAGAACGGGCGTCGATGAGGGTGATCGAGGAGTTGTTCAGTTGGGCAGCGACATAAGATTTGCCGACCAAGCCCTCACCCGGCCTGCCTCCGGCAATCCACACTCTCCCGTCAACGGGAGAGGATCGGGGTGAGGGTCCAGCTGCAACTCGTCTCCCCTCCTTCACCCACAACTTCCACCCCCCATCAAGAACAGAGACCTTCTCGTGACTGAAATAGCGCAGGAGCCACCAGAGGCGTGGGGCCGGCATCCCGTTCCCCGCATCATAGGCAATAACATAAGTATCCACTCCCACACCGATCTCACTCATCGTCCTCTCAAAATCCGCTGGTCTAGGAATAGGATGCCGACCCGACCCCGCCTTTCCGGAAAGCTGCTCATCAACATCGAGATGAACCGCCTCCGGAATATGTCCCTCTTCATAGTGTCGTCTCCCTTCCCCCGGCTTGCCCAATATCCAGCGACAGTCGATGATGCGAAGGAGAGGATCTTCCAAATGTTTCTCAATCCAGGCGGGAGAGACAAGAAGCGGTGTTTGGTTAGAAAATTTCACTTGTTTGCCGGCTCAAAAATGTTTAGTCCATCTCTACATAACCAAGGGGGTATCATGAATCGAGCAATTTTTTTGACCATGATGGCCGTTCTAGTCTTCGGCTGTTCAAAAAAATCCCAACCAACAACAGAAGGGGCCGCTACCGCCCCGGCACCGGAGGCTTCTATGGCGACAGCAGGGCAGGAACAAACCACCGCATCAGGTTTAAAATATATCGTTCTCAAAGAGGGGACAGGTGTCTCGCCACAACCGGGGCAGACGATTACGGTCCACTACACCGGCTGGTTGACCGACGGCACCAAATTTGACAGCTCCGTCGATCGCGGGACCCCCTTCCAGTTCCAGGTCGGCATGGGTCACGTCATCAAGGGATGGGACGAAGGGGTCCTCATGATGAAGGTCGGCGAGAAGAGAAAACTCATCATCCCTCCCCAGCTCGGCTACGGTGAACGGGGAGCAGGTGGTGTGATACCGTCCAACGCGACGCTGGTGTTTGAGGTAGAGCTGTTGGGGAATTCCTAGACAGGGATAATCGGCTCCGGTTTTCTCATTCTAATTATCCGTACACAGCAGAGCACAACCACAAGGCCACCGACGATCGCCTCCCAGGTCGGGACCTCATGCCAAAAAATAATCCCCAGTATAAATGAAGTAAGAATGCCGGCATAGGAAAGCGGGGAGAGCTTCGAGATCTCTTCCAATCCATACGCATAGGTAATCAGAAACTGTCCCAAGGTTGCCAAACCGCCCGCAACAAGCAGAAAAGATAGCTCCCGCGCATCGGGCCAGACAAAATCCTGCAGCATGACGGGGAGGGAGACAAGAAGACAGGTCACAGAGAAGTAGAAAATGATCCGGGTCGCCTTCTCGATCTGCCGAAGCTGATGAATCACGGTGACGACCAGGGCCGTCAACGCGGAAGAGAGGAGCGCAATCAATCCCGCATAATTAAGAAATTCAAATTGCGGTTGGAGAATCAACCCGACACCGCCCAAGGCGACCAGAATCCAAAACATGAGTCCCCCGGTGATCTTTTCGCTCAAAAAAAAGGAGGCAAAGAGGACGACAAAGATCGGAAATGTGCTCCCCAAGATAGCGGTATCTCCCAAGGCAAGATGACCGAGGGCATAAAATTTACAGGACATCGCCAGGAGTCCCAGAAGGGAGCGGGTCAGCAGAAGGGGAAAGTGAGAGGTCCGAAACGATAGCCTCTCACGAACCATGAGAAAGCCGAAAGCAATCGAAGGGACCAATGAGCGAAAAAAAACAGACTCCGCTACCGAAATCCTTGGGGAAACCGCCTTGATGCAGGCCGCCATACAGGAGAACAGAATCGCCGCGAGGACGATCATGAGCGGACCGCTCTTCTTTACTTGCATCCCCTTTCATTATAGGAAGGGAGGGACGTGCGCAAGATCCCATCAACTATCGCAACACAACATCCGGATAATGCCTCAATCCCCTATTGGGGGAAAAATCCGTTCATCTCAACGATCGATGAGGTCCGCGAGTGCTACCGGGTCTTCTCCGACCTCGACTGTGACGAATACATGTGGGACTGGGAGGGGAAGTTCGTTGATGAGGCGGTTGTCGACCGGCTTCTCCACCGTTATGAGGAGTACTTCCGCAAAAAACAGCTGGGTCGTGACAAATTCCTGACCTTCCGTGTCCCGAACATCTGGCATGAGAAGGGACATCGTCTTGCGCGTGCCTATATGACAATGATCACCGCGGCTCATACCGCCAAGGAATACCGACTGCACACCCCTCCCCTTTTTGAAGTGATCCTCCCGATGACAACCGACGCCTCGCAACTTCTCATGGTCATCAAAAAATACCGCGAGGCGCTTAAATACGAAAAGGCGATCTTTGAAGAGGTGGTGGCGGGGCTTGGCAAGATCGAGATGATTCCTCTGATTGAGGGGAGTGTCACGTTGCTCAAGTCACGGCGGATCCTCCACGAATATGTCCGGGGGTATGAGAAACTTTTTAAATACAAACCTCACTATCTACGGCCGTTCATCGCCAGATCCGATCCGGCGCTTGATGCCGGCTTCATCCCGGCCGTCCTCTCCGCGAGGGCGGCCATTTCAGAATACTACCGTTTTGAAGAGGAGTCGGGAATACCGGTTTACCCGATCATCGGGGTCGGAAGCCTGCCGTTTCGGGGAGGGCTCTCGCCGACCCGATTAGGACGATTTCTTGAAAACTACGCAGGGGTTCGAACCGTTACGATTCAATCCGCCTTTCGCTACGACTACCCGCTGCCCCAGGTCAAAAAGGCGATCCGCTTTTTGAACCGTGAACTCCGCCGCCATCGGGCCGTTCTTTTCTCGGATAAAGAGATTCATGAGATGACGACCCTGGCCGAACAGTTTTCTACCTTTTATCGACCGGTCATCCGAAAACTTGCCCCTATGATTAACGACATCGTCCAATATGTTCCTTCCCACAGGGAAAGGATCCCCCATTCCGGCCACTTTGGCTATTCTCGGAGCATGGAGAAACAAAAGATCAAACTGCCAAGGGCGATTGCGTTTGTGGCGGTCTTCGCCTCGTTAGGTGTCCCCCCAACCTTCATTGGAACAGGCCGCGGTTTACGCAGTTTGATCGAGCAGGGGAAGGAGAAGCTCCTTCAAAAATACCTCCCCACCTTGAGAGAGGATATTGAAGATACGGGACGTTACCTCAATTGGGAAAACCTCAAGTTTTTGATCCGCGAAAACCCTGCCTGGGCCCCGATCCGGGAGGATGTCCTCTTTCTGGAGGAATTTTTGGGTAAGCGACTCGGACCCGAAAAGCCGGATCAGTTCATCCACCGCAACCTGACCTCCAACATCTACCACCTCTGGAAACAAGGTAAACCGGAGGATCTCAAGAAGGAGATCCTGCATGCAGGGCAGGTGAGACATTCATTGGGATAAAATTTAAGCAGGTCCAAATCATTCTTTGGACACTTGGCGGTTTGCCAAGATTTTTGAACGGTGATGCTTTGTCTGAAGCATCTTCTCTTTCGCCCGTTTTGATCTCTTCCTCTTCTGCCGACGGATCTTCTCCCTCTGTTGTTGCTCCGCACTCCTCTTCCCCAGGATTTGGGCCTCGATCTTGTCGGCCAAAAGCCGCCTGGCAAAGAAACGGTTCTCTACCTGGCTCCGGCTTGCCTGGCACCGAATAACAATCCCTGTCGGGATATGCCGAAGCAAGACCGTACTGGAGGTCTTATTGATTTTCTGCCCCCCGTGCCCCGTCCCCCGAATAAATTGCTCCTCAAGATCGGGCTCAAAAATGCCCAGCCTCCTCATTCGTTCCTCAAGTCTCTTTTGTTTTTCAGGGGTAATCATCTATTTCTTAACCACGATTTTTTTAACTTCAGGTAAAAAGTCCTGAATCGTTTTGAGGTACTCCTCATCGGAAATACCAAGGTAGTCATGAACGGCGAGATTGCGATCCTCCAAAAAGTCGAGCCATTTTTCGACATCGCCAATCATCCCAAGTCGTCCTGCCTGTTTGATGACCTCCTTTGGACTATAGACCTCGATTCCTTCTTCAATGATCCTTCGTTTCAGGTCTTTCCAGGCATATTCAAGGCAGACCTCGAAGCTTTTAGAAATGGCCGCGGCGTAGAGTGAATCTTTCTTTGTCTCTTTTAAAAAACTGAGTGCATGATCCAGTTTTTGGATTGCATCTTTCAGTTTATCCTGCTTCTCATTATCCGAATTTTTCATTGGGAGCTACTCCTCTGAAGCTCGAGCCAGTCTAATTGATTTCCACTCAAAAAGAGCCAGTTTTTTGATATTTCCTGCAGAAAGGTCGGGGGGGCTCGATTGAGACTGATCAAATCGATCATCACAGGGAGAGATTCGACCAGCTCATCTTTGCGTCTCAGAAGCTTTCTATAGATGGGGTGGGGAAGTCCATTTTTTGAAAAGGCACCAATATCCCAATCTGAATAACGGTGGGCCCTCTTTTGAGTTCGCGAGCCAAAGAGGACAAAAGTGATGTTCGGAAATTCTTGATGTAACTGGTCGACGACGGCGGCAACTTTTTTGAAACTCTCCGTGTCGTCTTTTTTTCTTTCGATCAGGATTTCTGATGGCTTGAGTCCCAACGACTCGAGCATTTTTTCCAGGGCAGGAGGCAGGACGGGGTGGCCCGAGAGATAATAATGAATCGTATTCCGATGGATTCCCAAGCTCCGTGCCAGTTTTTCGATAGACCGGTATTTGGTCCTGACCGCCTCTCGAAATTTAACAGCGTCTACTATGAACATAACCGTTAATACTATAATATGACTAGTTATATTAGTCAATTATACAATATTAATGGTTAAAAATGACCCCGCGCACGGCGATGTCCGCACCATTTGGGTGTGTTGGAAAATGGCTTTTGGGGACTGTTCAAAAATGCCCAGCTGCAAGGCACCCCGAGGAGCCGCGACGCAGGCGTACTTGAGGGTACGTCGAGGAGCCGGCGACTTTGTCTTTAGGGGAGTTTTATAAAAATTAATAAAACAAGGTTGGCCCTTCTCTTCCAAGGGGTTGTGAGGGGGGGTATCAACTTAAACAAAAAGGGGGTTTTATGTCACACATGAAAGGGGGTTTTATGTCACACATGATCGCTGTCGCAGGTCCCGGGGGTTTCATCCATACTCCAAGGCCGGATTGGACTTGGGCTAGCCTGGATATTCCAAAGCTCGTAAGGGTTATTGATAAGGCAACGCCCTTTTCAGGCCCTGTTGGTGGTGCGAATAATGTTGGTCATGTCATATTTCGTGAGAGCTCTGCTCCAAGGGGCTATCGTTCAGTAGCAGAGTGGATTTACCGCAACGCAAGAACTTATAGAGGAGCTGTCGACTTTACGAGAGATGGTGCTGGCCAAGTGATAGTCA
>JACPAL010000021.1 GCA_016180855.1 Deltaproteobacteria bacterium
TGTGGATCTGATCACACCGATTGCGATGGACAAGGAGCTGCGGTTTGCGATTCGAGAGGGAGGTCATACGGTCGGTGCCGGAGTCGTCGCTGAGGTGGTCGAATAGAAGGAGTGATTAAGGGAGTAGTGGAAAGAGGGAAGGAATTATTATGGCAACTGAATACGACAAGAGTTCGAAGATAAGGATCCGATTGAAGGGGTTCGATTATCGTCTCTTGGATCAATCGACCGGAGAGATTGTGGAGACGGTTCGGAGGACGGGTGGACATATTGCGGGTCCGATTCCGTTGCCGACGCGGATTGAGAGGTACTGTGTTCTCCGTTCTCCCCATGTCGACAAGAAGTCTCGCGAGGCGTTCCAGATCAGAACGCACAAGAGATTGTTAGATATTCTTGAACCGACGCAACAGACGATCGATGCCTTGATGCGGCTTGAACTAGCGGCCGGCGTTGAGGTTGAGATCAAAATGCTCTGAATTTGAGGCAGGGAATTATGAGCCAGGAGAAAAAAGGGATTTTAGGCAAGAAGGTTGGAATGACACAGCTCTTCGGGAAGGCGGGAGAGTTGCTGCCTGTTACCGTCATTGATGTCACTGGTTGTCGTGTGGTTCAGAAGAAGTCCAAGGAGAAGGAAGGGTATGAGGCGGTTCAGCTTGGATTTCAGGAGATCTCTGAAAAAAGGGCCAGCAAGCCGCTTAAGGGGCATTTTAAAAAGCACGGTCTGAGCGTCATGCGCTACCTCCGGGAGTTTCCCGCCGGTTTTGGAGAGGGTCTTAAGGAGGGTGATTCGATCAAGTCGGACATTTTTAAAGAGGGCGATTTGATAGCGGTAACTGGCGTAACAAAGGGGAAAGGTTTTCAAGGGGTCATCAAGAGACATGGAAAGAGTGGAGGGCCGGCAAGTCATGGATCTCGTTTCCATCGCACCACGGGGTCGATAGGACAGCGTACCTCGCCAGGAGAGGTTTTTAAAAATATGAAATTACCGGGACACTTGGGAGACGAAACGGTGACAGTGAAAAACCTTCAGGTTGTCGAGGTGAGGGAGAATCTCCTCTTTTTAAAAGGGGCTGTCCCTGGAGCGAATAATAACCTGGTTATGTTGAGGAAGGTTCCATCATGACGCCGGAGATTACAGTTTATAACAGTGCAAAGAAGAAGGTTGGAACACTGGCATGGCCTGAACAGCTTTCGGTCGAGGTAAGTACCGGACGCATCCATCAGGTGGCCGTGAATCAGTTGCGGAATCGGCGCCAAGGGAATGCCCATGTTAAAAGCAGGCATTTTGTTTCGGGGAGCACGAGAAAAATTTATCGCCAGAAGGGAACCGGCCGTGCGCGACATGGAGACATCAGGGCTCCTCTTTTTGTCGGAGGAGGTCGGGCGTTTGGTCCTCGCGCTCGTGATTGGACCGTCAGGACTCCTCGTCAGATCAGCCGGGCTGCCTTGCGTGATCTTCTTTCACTTCGCCGTTCGGAGGAGAAGCTTTGGATCGTGGATCGTCTGGAGATGAAGGCGCCAAAGACAAAGGAGGCGTCGTCCCTTCTTGCCTCTTTTGGTCTCTCATCGGGGCTTGTTGTTTTGGGAGAGGCAAATCCGGCCGTCGAGAGATCAATGCGGAATCTGGCAACATTTAAGGTGACAAGGGTTGATTCGCTGAATCTGCTCGACCTGCTTCGTTATGAAAATCTCATGATGACGCAGTCGGCCTTTGAAACGTTGGTCAAGAGGTTTTCATGAAGTCATTGGAACAAATTATAATTCGTCCCTTGATTACGGAAAAAGCAGTTCTTGGGAGGGCGTTTGCTCGCTATTATTTTGAGGTCGCTCGGGATGCCTCAAAACCGGCGATTCGAGAAGCCGTTGAAAAGTTTTTTAAGGTCAAGGTGGAGGAGGTTCGGACCATTAAAATTCCAGGTAAAAAGAGGCGATATGGTCGCCAGTTGGGAATGAAACCTCCTTCCAAAAAGGCGATTGTGACCCTTCGTGAGGGTCAGAAAATTGAAATTTTGGAGGCTGAATAGTGGCCATTAAAAACTACAGACCGATAACGTCGACGACACGGTATCAGACGGTGATCGATTTTTCATCCCTTACGGACAAAAAACCGGAAAAACGTTTGCTGGCTCCTCTGGCAAAGACGGGTGGAAGAAACAACACTGGTCGTGTCACGATGAGATGGATTGGTGGGGGTCACAAGCGTCGTTACCGAGTCATTGATTTTCGCCGGGACAAGAGGGGAATCGTGGGACGTGTTGAGGCCGTTGAATACGATCCCAACCGTTCTGCGTTTATTGCGCTTGTTCTCTACAAGGATGGTGAGCGACGTTACATCCTGGCTCCTACGGGTGTTCGGGTTGGCAGTCAGATTCTTGCCGACAAGGAGGCGGAGATTGAGCCGGGTAATCACTTGCCTCTGAATGCAATTCCATTGGGTACAGGAATACATAATATCGAATTTGAACCGGGTCGCGGTGGCCAGCTGGTAAGAAGTGCAGGAGGAGTGGCCCAGTTGCTTGCCAAGGAGGGGGAAATGGCCCAGGTTCGTCTTCCCTCAGGTTCGGTTAGAAAGTTTAGGAGCGATTGTTGGGCAACGATTGGACAAATTTCGAATTTGGACCATGAAAATATCGTTATTGGAAAAGCGGGCCGGACACGTTGGTTGGGGCGATTACCGAGTGTACGCGGTGTTGCGATGAATCCTGTTGATCATCCGCATGGAGGTGGTGAAGGCAAATCGAAGGGTGGAAATCATCCATCATCCCCGTGGGGGCTCCCGACCAAGGGATATAAGACCCGCCACAACAAGAGGACAGATCGATATATTGTCAGCGACAGGAGGGTTAAGATCTAATGCCACGATCACTAAAAAAAGGACCTTTTGTTGAAGAGCATCTGCTCAAAAAGATCCAGGTTGCGACTCAGTCAAAGAGTCGGAAGGTTATAAAGACATGGTCTCGGAGATCGGCGATCACTCCGGACTTTGTTGGATTGACCTTTGCTGTTCATAATGGTCGAAAGTTTATCCCCGTTTTTGTAACCGAAAATATGGTCGGCCATTGCCTTGGGGAATTTGCCCCGACAAGACTGTACAAGGGTCATACCGGTATCCGGAAGGCAGACAAAGAACCAACAGCACCAGGGGCGGCCCCGGCGGCTCCAGCAAAATCGGCCCCGGCTGCAGCAAAGGGAGGGGCTTAATCCAATGGCTCAATTTACGGCCCATTTGAGATATCTTCGTGTTGCCCCCAGAAAGGTTAGGCTCGTTGCCGATACCTTGAGGGGACAAAAGGTTCAGGAGGCCTTAGATCGTTTGCTTTTTTCCAAGGCCTCGTCATCGAAGGACTTGGCCAAGTTGATTCGTTCGGCTGTTGCTAATGCGGACAAAAAAGGGGGCGTCGATATCGATCGATTGATTGTGAGAACATTGTACGTTAATGAAGGGCCTATTTTGAGAAGGTCTCTTGCTCGGGCCCGAGGGAGTGCTTCCAGGATTAACAAGAAGACGAGCCATATAACTCTCGTCTTAGAGGATTAACTATTATGGGACAGAAAACTCATCCCTATGGATTTCGTTTAGGAATTACCAAGCCTTGGTTGTCGCGATGGTATACCGAGAAGGATTACGCCCACTTTGTGGCCGAGGATTCCAGGATTCGTCTTCTTGTCAAGAAGAGGCTCTACAGTGCTGGAGTTTCCAGGGTAGAGATTGAGCGCCGTGGTGGTGTGGTGGCCATAAAAATTTATACAGCAAGGCCTGGATTGGTCATCGGCAAGAAGGGGACCGGAATCGATGCCCTCAAGATTGATTTGGCTAAAGATCTCAAGAAAGAGATTGATGTGAGCATTCATGAAGTCAGGAAGGCGGAGCTAGATGCCCAACTGGTTGCTGAAAATATTGCGATGCAGCTCGAAAGGCGTGTTGCTTTTAGGCGGGCCATGAAGAAGGCAGTGACCCAAGCGCTCAAGCTCGGTGCGCTTGGTATCAAGGTAAAATGCGGAGGCCGGCTTGCCGGTGCCGAAATTGCCCGAAAAGAATGGTACCGCGAGGGGCGTGTTCCCCTTCATACGCTTCGGGCTGATATCGATTATGGTCAGGCCGAAGCGTTGACAACGTACGGAAAGATCGGTGTGAAATGCTGGATTTACAAGGGAGATGTTTTCGGTGTTGTGACCCATGAGGAGGCCCAAGGGGCTTAAAGTGAGATGCTTCAACCGGCAAGATTAAAATTTAGGAAGACCCAGAAGGGCCGTGTTTACGGCCTGGCAACGCGTGGTCAGTACGTGAGCTTTGGTGATGTCGGCCTTCAGTCTCTGGAAAGGGGTCTCGTGACATCCCGGCAGATCGAGGCTTGTCGTTTGGCGATGGCGCGTTTTCTTAAAAAAGGGGGAAAGGTTTTTATCCGGATTTTTCCCGATAAGCCGATTACGAAAAAACCGGCTGAGACACGTATGGGAAAAGGGAAGGGGGCTGTTGAGGGATGGGGTTGCCCCATAAAACCGGGGCGTGTCCTTTTTGAGGTGGGTGGGTTGGCGTCGGATGTTGCTTCCGAGGCCCTTTTACTTGCCTCTTCGAAGCTTCCTGTGAAAACGCAATTGGTAACAAGGGAGAAGTTTCGTGGAATCTAAGGTTTTAAGAGAGAAAAAGCCGGAAGAGCTGGTGAGGACGCTCAAGGATTTACGACATGAGATGGCCGACTTGACGCTGAAGGTGCGGATGGGAACCTCTAAGGAGGTTGCGAAACTGCGGCAGATCCGAAAGACCATTGCACGTGTTCTTACGATTCAGCATGAGAGGAGTCTTTAATTTATGAGGAGACGAGAGATGGTTGGTGTTGTTTTGAGTCACAAAATGAGCAAGACGGCTGTCGTTCGTGTGGAGCGAAGGACGGTCGATCGGCGTCTGCATAGGGTGCAGGTGAAACAGAACAAATTCAAGATTCATGATGAACGGGATGAGGCAAAGATCGGCGACACGGTTCTCGTCGTTGAATGCCGTCCTCTTTCCTGTGAGAAAAGGTTTCGGTTGAAAAAGGTATTGAGAAAAGGGGAAGAAGGATTGGCCCCTGAGGTGGGCGTGGCATGATCCAGAATGAGACAGTTTGTAATTCTGCCGATAATTCGGGTGCGAAGAAGTTGTTATGTATCAGGGTGATGGGTGGCTCCAGGCGTCGGTATGCAACGCTAGGGGATGTCGTTGTTGTCGCCGTTAAGGAGGCGTTGCCCAATGCCAAGGTCAAGAAGGGCGACGTCAAGAAAGGAGTCATTGTCAGAGTGGCCAAGGAGGTCCGTCGGCAGGACGGGAGTTATATCCGTTTTGATGACAACTCGATTGTTCTGATTGACCAAGCCGGAGAACCTCTGGGAACACGGATATTCGGCCCCGTGGCTCGTGAATTGAGGGCGAAAAAGTTCATGAAAATTATTTCGCTCGCGCCGGAAGTTTTATAGGGAGAAGGTTTTAAAAAATGCGGATTCGAAGAAATGACCAAGTGATTGTGATTAGTGGAAAAGAGAAGGGAAAGACCGGAAAGGTCTTGTCCGTTCTATTGGAGGAGAATCGTGCTGTTGTTGAGAAGCTCAATATGGTTAAGAGGCATCAGAGGCCGACGGCCAAGATGAAACAGGGTGGTATTGTGGAGAAGGAATTGTCCATTCACCTGTCGAATCTCCTTTTGTATTGCTCCCGCTGTTCCAAAGGGGTTCGTGTCAGGATCAAGACGGATGACAAGGGTGGCAAGACAAGACGGTGTGCCCGATGCCAGGAGGCATTTGCAGCATGACATTTGAAGAGATTTACAAGAAGAAATGCATCCCCGAACTCATGAAACAGTTGGGGGTGAAGAATACAATGGCGGTACCCCGGCTTGAAAAGATAGTCGTTTCCAGCTGTCTTAAAGAGGCCGTTCAGGACAAGAAGGTTCTGGACAAGGCGGTGGAGGAACTCGGTCTGATTACCGGGCAAAAGGCTGTCATTGCAAAAGCGCGCAAGTCGATTGCCAATTTCAAGCTGAGAAAGGGGATCCCGATCGGTTGTCGGGTCGTTCTGAGGAAAAAGATGATGTTTGAGTTTCTGAACAGGTTGATCAATGTGGTGCTTCCCCGGACGAGAGACTTTCACGGGATTTCACCGAAAGGTTTTGATGGGCGCGGAAATTATACTTTTGGCATAACAGAGCAGATTGTTTTCCCCGAAATTAATTTTGACAAGATCGACAAGGTTCGCGGGATGAATGTGACGATCGTCACGACGGCGAAGACGGATGAACACGGAAGGGCGCTTCTGAGGCTTTTGGGAATGCCTTTTCGGGAGAATTAAAATGGCAAAAACATCACTCATTATAAAAGCTCAGAGGAGTCCCAAGTTTAAAGTCCGGCAGTATCACCGTTGCACTTTTTGCGGCAGGCCGCGCGGCTTTTTACGTCGTTTCGGAATGTGTCGCCTTTGTTTCAGGAAGAGGGCGCTTGCAGGCGAACTCCCGGGTGTTGAAAAGGCCAGTTGGTAGGAAGGAGAGTCGAATGACCGATCCTATTGGAGATATGTTAAGTCGGATTCGTAATGCGCAATGTTCGCGTCATGAATCCGTCAAGATCCCGTTTTCTCAGATCAAGCTTGAGATTGTGAAAATTTTGCACAACGAGGGGCTAGTGGGTGCTTATCGGCTCGCGGCGACTCCCAAGGGTGGAAAAGAGGTTGAGGTGGCACTTCGCTACCGGGACAAAAAAATTCCGATTATTAGTGAGCTAAAGCGTTCCAGTCGTCCTGGGCGACGTATTTATGTTGGGTATGATGAGATTCCATCCGTTTGTAGTGGTGTAGGAATTGTTATCTTGTCGACTTCCAAGGGAATTATGACAGAGCGTCAGGCCCGGGAGATGAAGGTTGGTGGGGAGATCATTTGTACTGTTTTGTAGTTTAAATGAGGAACTATGTCACGCGTTGGAAAACAGCCAATCAAGATTCCGGAAAAGGTTAAGGTTTCCGTTCAGGGGAATCTGATCCGTGTTGAGGGTCCTCTTGGAAAATTAGAGCGTCATCTGGATCCACTTTTGAAGCTGGTTGTCTCTCCTCAGGAACTTCTTGTTCAGAGAGGAGAGGAGACTCCAATCGCCTCCTGTCGACAAGGACTCAACAGAAATTTGATTCGCAATATGGTGCAGGGGGTCAGTCAAGGATTCCAGAAAGTGTTGCAGATCAACGGGGTCGGTTTTAGGTCTGAGGTGAAGGGGAAGGAACTACATTTGGCTTTGGGGTATTCGCATCCGATTGTTTTCCCGATTCCTGAGGGGATTAAGATTGCCGTTGAAAAACAAGTTCGTGTGACAGTTTCCGGTTCGTCACGAGAGTTGGTTGGAGAGACAGCGGCCCGTATACGAAAATTGAGATTGCCTGAACCGTATAAGGGAAAGGGAATCAAATATGAAAATGAGGTATTGTTGCATAAGGTTGGTAAGGCGGCTGCTGGTGGAGGTGGAGGAAAATGAGTAATAATAAAGCCGAGGCGCGGGTAAGAAGGCATCAACGTCTTCGAAAAAAAGTTAGCGGGACGAAAGAGATGCCTCGTTTGTCCCTCTACAGGAGCCTGTCCAATCTGTACGCTCAGTTGATTGACGATGAGAAATCGGTGACACTCCTGGGGCTTTCAACAAAATCGAAGGAGTGTGCCAAGATTGATGGTGGAAATATCAGTGGGGCCCGTCAATTTGGACTTTTGTTTGCCAAGAGGGCCAAAGAGAAGGATCTCTGCAAGGCGGTTTTTGATCGAGGTGGATGGATGTATCATGGGCGTGTGAAGGCATTTGCTGATGGTGTTCGAGAAGGAGGAGTGAAAATCTAAATGGCAACAAAAGAAGTCAGCCCTTTTGTGGAGAGAATTGTCGATGTGCGTCGTGTGGCCAAGGTTGTTAAGGGAGGCCGAAGATTCAGCTTTTCTGCCCTCGTCGTTGTTGGGGATCAGAAGGGGCGTGTTGGTGTCGGGTTGGGAAAGGCCGCTGAGGTTCCTGAGGCGATTCGGAAGGGGACGGAAAAGGCGAAGAAGAACTTTATTCAGGTTCCTTTGGTTGAGGGGACAATTCCACATGAGGTTTTGGGCAACTATGGATCAGGATCCGTCCTCATGAAACCGGCATCACAGGGAACAGGAGTTATAGCGGGTGGGGCTGTCCGGGCGATTCTTGATGTCGTTGGGCTCAAGGATATATTGACGAAAAGTCTTGGAACGAGCACCCCCCACAATGTGGTCAAAGCGGTCGTCGATGGACTCAAGAAACTTCATTATCGTGAAGATTACAGTCGTTGGAGAAGGGGTGTTTCATGAATCTGGGGAACTTGATTGCTCCTGATGGTGCTCGAAAGAAGAAAAAGAGACTCGGTCGTGGTGAGGGATCGGGTCATGGTGGAACTTCCACCAAGGGGCACAAAGGACAAAAATCAAGATCGGGAGGTACGATCAGTCCCGGTTTTGAGGGGGGGCAGATGCCGCTTATCCGCCGCCTTCCCAAGCGCGGTTTTGTTCCTTGGACAAGACGTGAATTCTCTGTTGTCAATGTCGGAGATCTAGGAACAATTCCTGAAAATACGGTTGTAGATCTTAATTATCTTAAGAAAAATGGATTTTTGAAACAGGAGCTTGACGGGTTGAAAATCCTTGGCGACGGAGAGATCAAGGTCCCCTTGGTGATACGGGCTCATCGGTTTTCAAAAACGGCACAAGAGAAAATCAAGAATGCCGGGGGAAGGACAGAGGTCGTCGAATAATGGCTCTTCCGGTTGTGAATCTTGCTCGCATTCCCGAGCTGCGAAAGCGTCTTCTTTTTACGGTGCTCCTGCTAGCGGTCTATCGTTTGGGAGTCTACGTTCCGACACCTGGGGTTGATACCGCCCAGCTTAGCAACATAATCCAGAGAGGAACCGTTTTTGAGATTTTCAACCTCTTCTCCGGAGGCGCCTTGGAGAGATTTTCCGTTTTTGCGCTGGGAATAATGCCGTATATCAGTGCTTCCATTATCCTGCAGTTGTTGACAGTCGCCGTTCCCAGCCTTGAGAGACTATCAAAAGAAGGGGGAGAGCAGGGGCGGAGAAAAATTACGCAGTACACTCGGTACGGGACTGTTCTCCTTTCACTCATTCAAGGATTTGGAATAAGCTATGGTTTACAAACCCAGGGTGTTATTCTGCCGGGGATTGGTGGACTCTCCTTTTATCTGTCGACGATGATTACCCTGTCAGCAGGAACCTGTTTCATCATGTGGCTAGGAGAACAGATTTCAGAGAGAGGAATCGGGAACGGGATTTCACTCATTATTTTTGCCGGTATTGTTACTTCAATCCCCGGTGGTTTTCGCGATGCCTGGATGACCAAGGAGCAGTTCGCCGGTCTATTTGGATTCCTTCTTTTGTTGGCATTTATTTTCTTGGTTGTTGCCTTTATCATTTTTTTTGAACGGTCTCATCGGCGGATCCCTATCCAATACGCTAAGAGGGTTGTGGGGAGAAAACTCTACGGAGGACAGAGTACCCATTTGCCGCTCAAATTGAATTCCGCGGGTGTTATTCCACCCATTTTTGCTTCCTCTCTGATCTTGTTTCCTGCGACGATGGCTCAGTTTGTTCAGAATGAAAAAATCAAAACAGTTGCAGCGCTATTGGGGACGGGCTGGCTTCACGATTTTCTGTATGTCGCCCTGATTATATTTTTCACCTATTTTTACACAGCGGTGACGTTCAATCCTTCCGATGTGGCGGACAACATCCGTAAATTTGGTGGCTTTATTCCGGGTATTCGCCCTGGACCAAGTACCTCGGAGTATATTGATCGTATCTTGGCAAGGATTACACTGGGCGGCGCCCTTTATCTCGCAGGCGTTTGTGTCTTGCCACAAATTTTAATAACACAATTTGGAATCCCGGGCTCTTTGGCCACCCTGTTTGGGGGGACCTCACTTCTTATTGTTGTTGGTGTTTCAATGGATACGCTGGCACAGATTGAGGCTCATCTTTTGGCACGAAATTATGAAGGGCTCATGGGAGAGGGGAAGGGACGTTTTCGTGGGAGGAGGGGATGAGGATGATTCTTTTGGGGCCACCGGGAGCCGGGAAAGGAACTCAAGCCAAAAAACTGTCACAGCGAATGGGTATCCCTCAAATTTCAACGGGTGACCTGCTTCGTACAGAGAGGGAGGCGAATACCGACTTGGGCAGAAAAGCAGCTCAGTATATGAGTGAGGGAAAGCTGGTGCCCGATGAACTGGTCGTCAGTATGGTGACAAAACGCCTCCAACAGAGCGATTGTCAGCAAGGAGTTATTCTGGACGGATTTCCACGCAATATTGATCAGGCAAAAGGTTTGAGTGTGGATCGCGTCATCTATTTAGATCTTCCTAGGGAGGAGATTGTACGACGACTCTCGGGCAGGCGTTATTGCGTTGATTGCAAGGAGAATTATCAGCTGGATTCTTGCCCCCCCAAAAAGACTGGCTCCTGTGACGTTTGTGGGGCGCAGTTGGCGCAGCGAGACGATGATCGTGAGGAGGTTATTCGTAAGAGGCTTCAGGTCTATGAAGTGGAGACGGCCCCCCTCGTAGAACACTACGAGAAAAGAGGACAGCTGGTTCACATATCCGGCAGAGGTTCTGTCGATGATATTTTTTCGAGGATCCAGAAGGCGCTTGGGATATGATTGTCCTGAAATCGAGGGAAGAGCTTGCAAAGATAAGAAAGGCCTCAAAAATTGTGGCGGTTATTTTAAAGGAAATAGAAGAGATGATTAGGCCGGATGTGACAACCGAGGAGCTGGATCGTTTTGCGGAGGAAAGGATTCGTAGTTTGGGAGGGGTTCCTGCCTTCAAGGGATATCGTGGTTATCAGGCGACACTTTGCACCTCGATCAACGAGGAGGTGGTGCATGGAATTCCGTCCAAGAGAAGTTTAAAGAATGGCGATATTATTGGGATTGATTGTGGGGCGATTGCAGATGGTTATTATGGAGATGCCGCGGTTACCTTCCCCGTAGGTCAGATTTCGGAGGAATCGGCAAAGTTGATACAGGCGACTCGTAAGGCATTGGAGTCAGGCATACAGATGATGCGGGTAGGGAACCGGTTGGGAGATGTTTCCTATGCCGTTCAGTGCCAAGGGGACGCATATTCCTATGGAATTGTTAGGGATTTTGTTGGCCATGGGATAGGGCGTGCCTTGCATGAGGAGCCTCAAGTCCCCAACTATGGGAGTCCCCACACCGGGATTCGGCTCTCGCCCGGTCTTGTCCTGGCCATTGAGCCGATGTTTAACTTGGGGACCCATTTAGTAAAAGTTCTCGATGATGGCTGGACAGCAGTCACAACTGATGGTAGACGATCCGCCCATTTCGAACATACGGTTGCTGTGACGGAATCAGGTCCGGAGGTTTTAACAGTTTTATGAAGGTACGTTCATCGCTCCATAAGATTTGTGCCAAGTGCAAAATTGTCAAGCGGAGCGGTGTCGTGCGGATTATCTGCCCCAACCCGAAACATAAGCAGAGACAAGGATAATTTATGGCACGCATTGCCGGATTAGATCTTCCTTCAAAGAGAGCTGTTGTCGTGGCCCTTCAGACAATTCATGGAATCGGCTGGACAACGGCAGAGAATATTTTGAAAAAAGCCGGAATTGACCGAAATCTCAAGACCGAAAAACTTTCGGATCAGCAAGTGGGTAAGATACGGGAAATTTTGGAGCAGTCTCATAAGGTAGAGGGTGATTTGAGAAAAGAGACAGCAATGAACATCAAGCGTCTCATGGATTTGGGGGCTTATCGTGGGCTCCGTCATCGGATGAAACTGCCGGTTCGGGGCCAGAGGACGCACACCAATGCACGAACAAGAAAGGGACGTCCTCGTATTGCGATTGCCGGTAAAAAGCAGGCAAAGGCCCCAACCTAATTTAAGAATTGAGGGAAAGATTTATGGGTAGCACAAAACCTAAAACAGTCGAAGGCGTGGAGGCGGCTCCTCAAGCAGGGGAAGCGAAGAAGGTTGTTCGAAAAAAACGCTCCAAGAAGCTTGCACCAGTTGGTGTTGTGCATGTTCAGGCCAGTTTCAACAACACGGTAATTACCGTTACGGATCCGACAGGCAATACCGTTTCCTGGTCGTCGTCAGGGGCGAAGGGATTCAAAGGATCGCGCAAGAGTACCCCCTTTGCGGCCCAGGTTGCAGCAGAAGATGCGGCCCGCAAGGCGGTGGAACAGGGGATGAGGACTGTCTCCGTGATTGTGAAGGGACCTGGTGCTGGACGCGAGGCGGCCCTTCGTGCGATTGCTTCAGCGGGTCTCCGGATTACAGGGATTCGTGATGCGACCCCTATTCCTCATAACGGTTGTCGTCCGCCTAAACGAAGACGCGTGTAAGGGAGGTTCATTTGGCAAAGTATCTTGATTCAGCCTGTCGGATTTGTCGTCGTGAAGGGCTCAAACTTTTTTTGAAGGGCCAGCGCTGCTATACGGAAAAATGTGCCTTCGAAAGACGCGAATATGCTCCCGGTGTTCATGGACAAAAGAGGGTAAAGCTTTCTGAGTATGGTGTGCAGTTGCGTGAAAAGCAAAAAATCAGGCGTCTTTACGGTCTGATGGAAAAGCAGTTTCGGTCTGTTTTTCAGGAGGCCTCGAGGAGAAAAGGGCGTACGGGAGAGAATCTTTTGAACATGTTGGAGAGGAGACTTGATAACATGGTCTATCGTCTTGGATTTGCCAATTCGCGTGGAGAGGCTCGTCAGCTTGTCCTCCATGGACATTTTGAGGTGAATGGACGCAGGGTCAAAATTCCATCCTACCAGGTGAAAATGGGCGATGAAATTTCGGTTCGCGAGAAAAGCCGTGCGATGGTGAGGATTCAGGAGTCGCTTGAGGCTGTTGATCGCCGCGGTATTCCGGGATGGTTGGAGCTTCAGAAGGAGAAATTTTCCGGACGTGTGAAAAGTTATCCTGCACGGGAAGAACTAACGCTTCCGATGCAGGAACAACTGGTTGTTGAATTGTACTCAAAATAATTTTTAGGAGGAATCACTATGTATCGTAACTGGCGCAATCTCATCAAACCGAAAATGCTCGAATTTGAAAAGGAGGCAAGTACCTCCACTTACGGTAAGTTTGTAGCAAGCCCTTTGGAGAGGGGCTTTGGTCAGACACTGGGGAATGCGTTACGCCGCATTCTTCTCTCCTCCCTCCAGGGAGCCGCCATCAGCAATGTCAGAATCGATGGTGTCTTGCATGAATTTGGCACAATCCCTGGAGTTGTTGAGGATGTCGCGGATATCCTGCTCAATTTGAAACAGGTTCGCCTCAAGATCCATTCTGGAGAGATGGACACCATTCGCCTCGAAGTGAAGGGGGAAAAAGAGGTTTGTGGAGCCGACATCCAGACGGGTGAAAATGTTATCGTCTTGAATCCCGACGTCCATATTGCAACGCTGAATGCAGAAGGGAAACTCAAGATAGAGATGACGGTTAAAATGGGGAAGGGATACGCCCCCAGCGAGAGAAACAAGGGCGAAAAGGATCCGATCGGGATGATTGCCCTTGATTCGATTCATTCACCTGTCACCAAGGTGAACTACATGGTGACGAATGCTCGCGTCGGACAGATGACAGATTATGATCGTTTATCACTCGAAGTTTGGACAGATGGTTCGGTGCTTCCGCTGGATGCGGTTGCCTTTGCCGCGAAGATTCTGAAGGAGCAGTTGCAGATCTTCATCAACTTTGAGGAGATAGCGGAACCGGTTATTGAAGAGAGAATCGAAGAGAAGCCTGCCTTTAACGAAAACCTGAATCGACGGGTTGAAGAGCTTGAGCTCTCGGTCCGGTCAGCCAATTGTCTGGAAAATGCACAGATTCGCTACATTGGAGAGCTTTGCCAGAGGACAGAAGCCGAGATGCTCCGGACGAAGAACTTTGGAAGAAAGTCATTGAATGAGATCAAGGAAATTCTTGCCGAGATGGGGCTCAATCTTGGCATGAAGCTTGAGGGGTGGATGGCTCCGAGAGAAACAGAAAAACCCAAGGAAGAGATTGAGTAACCCTGATGCGGCATCTGGTTGATCATAGAAAGTTGGGTCGTACGACCTCTCACCGCAAGGCGATGCTACGCAATATGGTAACATCCCTGGTTCTTCATGAGCGGCTCGAGACAACCTTGCCCAAGGCAAAAGAACTGAGGCGGTTGGCCGATCGTATGATCACTTGGGGCAAAGAAGGTGGTTTGGCTGCCAGACGTCAGGCCGCACGCGTTCTTCAATCACCAGAGGCGCTTAAGAAGCTTTTTAATGGGCTTGCTAAACGGTTTGAGGATCGGCAGGGAGGCTACACCCGGATTCTTCATTTTGGCTTCCGGCGGGGTGATGGAGCCCCAATGGCAGCGATTGAATATCTCGGATATGAAACGCCTCAGCCTTTGAAGAGAGAAGAGAAAAAGGGCGAGAAGCAGAAAACAAAGAAAGTCGTTCCGGAAAAGAAAGTTTCAACAAAGGCGGGTGGCAAGGAGCCAGCCAAGAAGAAGCAAGAGGGGAAGAAGGATAAGAAGGGGTGGGGGCTTTTTAGTCGTAAGAAGAAGAATGGATGAGGACGAGAAGCTTTGTCCTGCTCCTCTTTGCGCTCTCCGTCATTTTTTGTTTTACTCTTTATAGAGAAGGAAAGCAGCCGGGTGAACCAGCTCCCGATTTTTCCCTGCCAACAGAACAACGGCAGGTCCGATTGTCCGATTATCGAGGCCAATTTGTTTTACTAAATTTCTGGGCAACCTGGTGTCCTCCCTGTGTTGCCGAGATGCCATCTTTGGAAAGGCTGCATCAGCGCTTTCAAAATGAATCCTTTGAAATACTGGCCGTCAGTTTGGATGAGGACTGGGCTTCGATCCGACGTTTTCGACAGAAAATTCCGCTCACGCTAAAAATTCTCCTCGACCAAGGAGGGGAGATTGCCTCTCTCTACGGAACTCATCAAATTCCTGAGACTTATCTTGTTGATGATTCAGGAGTGATCGTTAAAAAAATTATTGGGCCAAGACAATGGGATGATGAGAAGGTGGCACGGGAGATCCAGCTCTTACTCTCTTCAAAATCCGTGGTTGACAGGTTCCCGTCTTCAGAATAACTGATATTGAAAATCAATTTCATTATGGAAACCCGTGGCAAAAAAATGGAGATCTATCGGCACTACTTGCGAACAAAACATCTCAAAACCACGAAGCAGCGGGACCGGATTGTGGAGGAGTTTCTTCGAGTTCATCAGCATCTGACCGTTGAGGAGCTTCTATTCCGTGTTCGTCGTCAGGATGCGAGTATCGGTCCTGCGACGGTTTATCGGGCGCTCAAACTTTTAATAGAGTGTGGTCTTGCTAGCAAAAGGGAATTTGGGGGAGGGAAGGCTCGGTATGAGCAGGGGACGGATCGTCACCATGATCATCTGATCTGTGTTGGATGTGGCAAGATTGTTGAGTTCGAAAATGAAGAGATAGAGAAGCTCCAGATTAAAGTCTGCAAAAAAAATAAATTTCATCTTGCTCATCACAAGATGGAACTCTACGGCACCTGTTGCCAGTGTCAACGAAAGGGGGCCTAAAATGCACGAGGTAAGTCAAGGGGTGGTGCTTCTTGCGGGTGCGATCGCCGGCTTCACTATTTACCTGGGGTTGCCGGTTGCCCTCTTGAGAGTCTCTCTCCGATGGCGCCTTTTTCTAAGTGCCGGTTCAGTGGGGGTGCTCCTCTTTCTTTTTGTAGAAATCAGCTATCAAGTGATGGAGCAGATTGAGTCGATTCTAAAGCTTGCCGTTATGGGCTACCGGACTTATTTTGAATTTTACCGGCACGTTGGAATATTCATTTTTGGTTTTGCCTTTGCGCTTGTCTCCCTTCTTCTTTTTGAGATAAAATTTATACGAAAACCGAAAGGAGAGGAAAGGTCGTCGGCCCGGCGAATGGCCCTGATGATTGCTTTTGGGATTGGGCTTCATAACTTTAGTGAGGGTTTGGTGATTGGGCAGCAATTCTCGGGTGGGGCCTTGGCCTTGGGTTATCTGCTTGTTGTGGGGTTTGCCCTGCATAATGCGACGGAGGGATTTGGTATTGCAGCACCCCTTGTTGACAATCGCCCCTCCTTCCTATTTCTTTTCATGTTGGGCTTGATCGGAGGGGGCCCGACGTTTCTTGGGACGTTTGTGGGGACGCAATGGACCTCCGAAATAGCCGAGTCCCTTTTCTTGTCTCTTGCGGCTGGTGCCATTCTTTATGTTGTTGGTGAATTGATACACTTGGGACGGGTTCGTGGGGGGTATATCACGGCGAGCCTTGGCTTACTCTTTGGTTTTTTCGTTGCCTTTGGATCGGACCTTGTCATTGAAAAGGCGACGACCTCCTCTTTTTTATCAAGGGCCGAGTCAAAGGAGATTCAGATGTACGCGGGGGATTTTTTTTTCAAACCGAGTGAGATCCATCTGGAGGCAGGCAAGTCTTATAAGCTGGTTGTTTCTAACCAAGGTGAAGTGGATCACGAAGTCGAATTTCTGGGATTAGGAGAAGAGATCGAACAGGTTGTTCCTTGGAAAGGTCAGACGGCGGTTCTTTTGGCTCCCCGGCATGGTGGCCGGTACCCCTTTATTTGTGATATGCCAGGGCATCTTTCAAAAGGGATGCAAGGCTCTCTCGTTGTCCACTGAGGGTTGGCAGGCCGCCTATTGCAAGAAGGGATTGACTTTCAGCTCGTTTTGGAATTTACCAAAGATATCTTATCCAGAGGCTCTGGCGTCGCAGGCGCGGGTTTAAGGAAAGAGGATAGCTCTAACCTAAGTCCTTCGGTTCATAAATTCGGTGACGAATTTATTTACTCAGGACTGGTGCTGAGCGAGTAATTTTGTTGATTTTTTTGGCTTTGTATATACGTCATAGTAATCACGAGTCGAAGTGCTAAGGACAGAGTTGAAGGAATTATTTCAATTCTTTTCGCGGCGATGGCGCCTACGGCCCCTCTCAGAGGGAGGGCGTGAAAATTTGCAAGCAAAAAAGATCGTTTTACCCCCCGAGGAGTCTATTGCCGCAGAATCTTTTGAAATGGATCAGCGGACCGACCACTCCATTCTTGTCGGCCGATTTATCATCAGGGGACAGGTCATGCTCGTTTCTCATTCCCAATGGGAGGGGGACTCTCATCCATTGACCGTTACTCAACGGAGAGAAATTTTGAGAAGAACGATTCAGGAACGATTGAGAAAGCTTCGAGAGTACCGAAAAAACTGATTCAAGGCTATGTGGGCAAAAATTTATTATTATTTTGATGTGGGTGGTTGGTGCATGTGGGGGATCGCTCTCTGTTCCGTGCTCGCTTTGGCGGTTTTTCTTGAAAGGCTCTTCGCTTTGCATAAGGAGATTGTTCTTCCAAGGAGTCTGGCGATTGAGGTGCAGGATCTTGTTCGTCGTGGGCTGATTGCTGAGGCGGTCACTTTGTGCCGAAAGAAGGAATCTCCTCTGGGTCGGGTGATTCAGGTTGGATTGGAGAATGCCGGAAAACTTCGCGAAAGAATCAAGGAACTCGTTAATGAGGTGGGTCAGAGAGAGGCAAGCCGTCTTGGTCGCTACATGGCTATTTTAAATACGACCATCAGTGTTGCACCGATGTTGGGTTTTTTAGGCACCGTGATAGGCATGGTTGACCTTTTTACTTCCGTTGCAGCGGTGGGGGAGGTGACGAACATCGGAATGATTGCCGATGGTATTTATAAAGCACTTTATACAACGGTGTTTGGTCTGGTCGTCGCAATTCCAGCGACTCTTTTTTACCGCTTTCTGTCAGCGCGTGTTGAGTCGCTTGTTTTAGAGATGGAAGAGGTCTCATTCAAGATTGTTGACCTGATTAAGAATGAATAAGAGAGGATCAAGCCATTGGCCTTTCTGAAGAAACGAGTCGAGGAGGAGGTCGGTTTCAACGTAACCCCTCTGGTCGATGTGATGTTCAACCTCCTTATTTTTATTATTATCACGGCCCAGTATTCCAATATTCAATCGCTTAAAGTGAATCTGCCCAAGGCCCAATCGGGGACGACCATGGAAAAGGAGGAGGAGACCATTGTAGTGACCCTGACCAAGGAGGGGCAAGTCCACCTCAACGACGAAAAGATCCCGTTGGACGATTTAAAGCCAAGACTTGTTTCTCTCTCTGCCAGAGAGAATCCGCCCCGAGTTATCCTTCAGGCGGATCGTGATTCTACAACAGGGGGTCTGGTCAAGGTGATGGATTTGGCTTCTCAGGCAGGTCTTAAGAAGATCTCGATTGAAACCAAGAAATAGTTTTCCCTTAATTTCTTCTGAAGACAAGATCATCAAACCAGAAGGTCCCACGACCGCTACGATCGATCCCAAATTTAATTTGTGCCGTTGCGGCCCCCGCCGGGGCGGGGAGGAGCGATGAGAATTGTTGCCATTCGGACCTTACTTTCCCAAGTTTTGCATTCTCAGCCCTGATCAATCTTCCCGAACTATTAAACCACGCAAGGGTCACGAAAGGACGTGGGGTATTGAGGATACTCAAACCACCAACGGCCTTGATCCAGCCAGAGGCATAGTATTGATGACCCGCTGTCACTGGGATAGAGCTTAAACTGCTTACGGTAGTTTGTCTTCCTCCTCGAGGAGATGGTGTCAAACGGGCCGCCTTTGCGCCAGAGTGAAATGTTGTCGTGTCAATCGTTGCCCCAGTCGAAAACTGCCAATCTGTTTGATCCTCTTCGAACCCGGGGTTTGTCAAGAGATTCGGATACTGGGCCCTCACAGTAACCGGTTCAGAATAGGGCGATTCATTTCCCGCCAGGTCAATAGCGGAGACCTCATAGGTCAGGTCGATTCCGATCGGCTGGTTCGTATCGATAAACTGCGTCTCTGTCGCTGTCGCAACAAGGGATCCATAGCGGTAAATCCGATAACCTTCGACACTTATATTATCGGTTGCGGGTTGCCAGCGGAGGGTCACACTCGCCGTGTCATCAGGCTCCAGAGAGACAGAGGCCTCGAGCCCCGTGGGGGTTGTCGGAGGTTCGCCAGGGGTCCAAAAGGTATGCTCTGAGACAGACTCTTCATCAGGGTGGCCAAAAAGATGAATTCTTAAATGATAAAAGGTTTCCGGGCTTAGGTATGAAACGTGGGAGGTGGAAACTCGCCTCAGAGGATTTATAGGTTCGTCTTCAAATTGACCGAGAGGATCTCCCGTGGGACCCTCCCACTCTGATCGTTGTGGTCCCCAATGATCAATAGGGGGTGGATCTATATGAAAAACGCTCCTTTCGATTGTCTGAGGAGTTGAGAAGTCAAGGTGAGCCACGTAATATGGGGGGTGACCGGGAGGGGGGGTATAAAGCTGAAACCTGGGATTAAAGCGTGTTACTTCAAGAGGGTAATTATTATAGTAAACAAAGATATCCTGCGAGGTCGTATTGCCATATTGATCATACGCCACTGCTCGTATGCGCCGCGGTCCACCATCCCTTGCGGCTGTCGAATCCCATTCATAACTCCATTCCGTTGTCCCGGTGGCATCTAGAAAAGACCAGGCCATGGGATCCCTATCGAATGACAACGCGACGCGTGCCACTTCGCCATTATCTGATGCCGTTCCTCGGACGGTGATCGGTCCGGACAAAACGTTGTCAGGCCCGCCTTCAGGAGACTCTATCTGAATGGTCGGAGGAACGATGGGTCCTTTAAAGACACCAACCCTCTCGTAGAAGGTCGTCCCATCTTGATTATCGATACTGAGTCGGATGATATAGGACTGTTCCGTCGTAAGGGGAGTCATATCAAATGTGCCGAGAACCCCATTCGTTACAGGCGTTGTGCTCTCACTGATCGGGATCCATGTGATCCTAACGTTGGGATAATCTAGAGAATATCCCTCACCATACTCAAGTCGATACCGTGAAAAATTGCGGCTCGTTGCGGTTCCGCGGATTTCAATAGTCCCTTCGACTGCCTCACCGTTTCTTGGGGCCGCGATGAGACTCTCTCCGAATGTCGTTGTCGTGAGAGCCGGTACAGCGCGGATCAAACCATATCCCAAATTGGGGCAGAACTCGTTTGAACAAAACGGAGAGTCCGAGGATGATTTCAGGATCTGTCGAATCTCTTGTACGGTTAATGTTGGATTTTGCGAGATGAGAAGTGCTGCGAGTCCCACCACATGTGGTGTCGCCATACTTGTTCCATCCCAAGCGACGGTTCCACCGCCAAGAATCGTGGAGAGGATACTCACACCGGGGGCGACAACATCAAGCTTATGTCCCTGATTGGAAAAATAGGCCCGGGTGTTATTGGGTTGGGTAGCACCAACTACGATGACGCCTGGGGTATTTGCGGGATAGAAGTATCGGATATCCGCGCCATAGTCATTTCCGGCCGCCGTAACGACGACAACACCGAGGTTTAGGGCATAGTTTACGGCATCTTCGATACCCTGCGAGAAGAAGGGGCCTCCAAGACTTAAATTGATGATATCGGCACCGATGTCGGCGGCATAGGTGATACCGGCAGCGACCGCATCGAAGGGGCATCCTCGCCGACGATCCGGGAAGCAGACCTTGACCGGGGCTACTTTTGAGTTATAGGCGACACCGATCACGTCGAGACTGTTATTCCCGATACCGGCGATCGTCCCCGACACATGCGTTCCATGTCCACCGTCATCGATCGGATTATTATCCCTGTTGACAAAGTCCCATCCCCTCGAATCATCAATAAAACCGTTTTCATCGTCATCAACGTTATTCCCAACGATTTCAGAGCTGCTTGCCCAAATGTTGGTTGCCAGATCGGCATGATTGTAATCGACACCGGTATCGACAACGGCCACCGTGATACCATCGCCCGTTTCAATATCCCATGCCTCCTCCATGCCTATTCGACTCAGTCCCCACAGGGAATTTTCGGGAAGATTCTCACCCTCTGGATCCCATGCGGGGTCGTTTGGAATCATAGTGAGATCCAATGCCTGAATTCGTTCCGCATATTCAACGTCAGCCTCTTGTTTTAATTGATTCAGTTTTTCATTGATCCTCTCTTCAGCAACCTTTGGGTTTGTCATCGGGAGGTTCCCAAGATCAAGTTCCAGAATATAGGATTGCGTGAGTTCAGGAGTCGGAAAGTTGCGTTGGACTCGATTCGAACGACGCTGGAATCTTCCTTTGAGTTCATTGGTCAGAAGCATCTCTGATTTACCCGTCTTCTTCTTTTTATACACTTTGCCCGGATGTAGCGGTCGGATCTCTTTAAGTCGATATTTCTCAAAGAGGGTTCGAAGCTTTCTGTCACCACCGTGATTCATGAGTTTGAGGGTGTTCAACGGCAATTTGCCTTCAATCTTGTTTGCTGTTTCCTGGCGGTATTTGACAAGTATTCTCGGGATCGGAGCGACGGTCGTAAAACTTGGGGGGGGAGAGGAAGACCCGGCGTTAAGAGCCGTTGGATAAAAAAGAAAACAAATCCCGATTATCCAAAAAGCGGCAAAGATTTTTTGAAGAGACATCTGAATATATATAAAGGACAGGCAATTTCGATGCCAAGGCAACAGGACCGGTTATTTTTTAACTACTTGAAATAAGAGGCATTTCTTTTTTACTCACTGACAGGGGTACGATATCATTATCAAATCGATAAATTTTTACCAATTTGATAAACATGAAGCTCCTCGCGGCAAGACGGCATGGTTTTCTGGCGGAGGCGGATAAAAATAAAATCAAATAAAAATTGTTGACAGGGCTCCCCGTTCCCCCTACACCTCTCTACAGAAATGAAATTGAGAATGATTATCAATATCTTAAAAGGAGGTTCATCGCTATGAAAAACGTGGTTTTTGCCAAGACGGCCCTGTTGGTGTTGGGACTGCTGTTGGGAGGTTCCTCTCTCTCTTATTCGACCCCAAAAATTAAAATACCCTTGGGAGAAGAGGAGGGAGCTGAACAAAAGGCCCCTTTTTATTTCTTTGGTTACGGAGAACTTCACTACAACAATCGAGTGGGGGATGGTGGTGATCAGTTCGACTTTCACCGCATGGTTTTGGGGTTTGGATATGACTTTACCGACAAATGGAACTTTCGGACGGAGCTCGATTTTGAACACGCGTTTACCGAGCCTGAATTGGAATTTGCTCATGTTGATTATCTAAGGAGCCCTCATCTCAATCTTCGGTTTGGAAGCCTTTTGGTCCCGATGGGGGTGATCAATCAGCATCATGAACCGCCTCTCTTCTACAGTGTTGAGAGGCCGGAGGTTTATCGCGTTATTATTCCCACGACCTGGCAAGAGGGAGGGGCTGGGATCTACGGAGAGATCACTGACGGACTTCACTATCAGTTGTACGGAACCTCCAGCCTGAACGCCTCCGGATTCAATGGGAGCAATGGCGTTCGCGGTGGACGGGGACATGTGGGAGAGCAGATCGGACGTGACTTTGCAGGCTCTGGTCGTTTGGAATACGTCGGGCTTCCCGGTTTTCGTTTAGGGACATCTCTCTTCGCTGGTAATACGGGGCAAGGGGACGCCACGATCGACGGAGGTCTTCTTCTCATAGGTGAGGGGGATGCCAAATACAGTCTTGAGGGTTTTGATCTGGAAGGGCTCTTTGTCTGGAGCCATCTATCAGATGCCGGTAATATCAACACCACCCTAGTAGTGGCCACGCCGACCTTTACCAATTTTGTCGCATCCCAAATGATGGGGTGGTATCTCGAGGGGGCTTATCATCTTTTCTATCATCTAAAACCGGAAATCAGACAGGATCTCGTTCTCTTTAGCCGTTTCGAAGATTTTAATACCCAGTATCGGATGCCGACCGGATTTGCTTCCAGTGCAGCGAATGATCGTAATACCGTTACGACGGGTCTCGCCTACCTTCCGATTCCCCAGGTAGTCTTTAAGGCTGATTATATGCTCAATTGGAGTCAGGCGAATGGTGGAACGGATCAGTTTAATCTTGGAGTTGGATTCATGTATTAAATGGGAGGAAAAACGATGGATACAAACCATGAAAAACATCACCGCCGGTGGAGCCTTCAACTCTGCGGTTCCAATGCGATTCATATTGTCTACGGACCGGTGACCCTGCATATTCCCCGACAAGACCTGCCGCATTTGATGTTGGGTCTTGTCAGAATGAGCCGAGAAATGATTGCAAAGGGATTGAGGGGAGAAGAGAGTGAAGCAGTTCTTCACTAGAGCTGTTTATCTATTACTTGTTGGTTTAGTGACGACGTCTCTTTTTGCCGAGCCGACTGTTTATTTAAGGCCCGAAGAGGCGCTTCAGATCATTTTCAGGGATTCCGAGGAAGTTGTTTCGGATTCCACAATACTAACCGCCCCGCAAAAGCTTGAGTTGAAAAAGAAACTGGGTGAACCACTTCGCAAAGAGACCTGGAACTTTTTTATTGCCAGAAGTGGGGGAAAGATTGATGGCTATGCCCTTGTCGACCAGGAGGTCGGAAAAACAGAGCCGATTACCTTTTTGACGGCGCTTACACCGGATGGCAAGGTAAAAGAGGTCGAAGTTCTTGCCTACAGGGAACCAATCGGGAGTGAGGTAAGACACAAGAATTTTCTGAAACAGTACCGTGAGAAACGTCCGGAGAGCCCCTTGATCGTGGGGAGGGATATCCAGGGAATTACAGGAGCGACACTTTCAGCACGGGCTGTCTCCAGAGGGGTCCGGAGGGCCCTTGCTTTATGGGAGATCCTTTATGGAAAGGAGAAGAGATGATGAGACTCTCTGTGCTTCCGCTCTCGGCCAAAACACTCATTACCTGTTTGCTCTTTGCATTGTCCGTTGGGTATTTTGTCTCCCTCCTTCAGATAGGCAATCGTACCGATTTTAATCAGCAAAAGACTGTCAGGCATTTTCGGGGTGTTGATGGTGATTCCGAACTCTATCCTCCGCAGAGCACGGCCACACTGATTTCCGTGGCCCATGTCCATAGTTTTAGTCAACCCGTGGTTATCGCCCTTGTCTCATTACTCTTCCTCTTTACCGGAATTTCGGAGGGAAAGAAGGTCTTTTGGATTCTCGTTGCTTTTATCGGCAGTCTTGCAGGTATTTGTACTCCCTGGTTGATTCGTGATGTTTCCCCATATTCTGTCTTCGGGCTTTATCTTTCAGGGATCGCCCTTTTGGGATCCTTTTGCGTCATGGCGACTCGTGTTCTTTATGAGACCTGGAGATCTCCCTCCCTTCCCCCCAATAATGCGAAGAGCTAATCTTATATTAATTTTTTTTTGTTCATTAGCGTCAGCCGCCGAATTTTCGAGAACACAAATTTTAATGGGAGATGTTCCTGTTGTTATTACCGTTCGGGCCCCTTCCGGCAGAAAAGAAAAGGCGTTTCATGTGATGGATGATGCCTTTCAACTGGCCCGTGAAATTGAAAATGAGGTGAGCGAATTTGTCCCTTCGAGTGACACGTTTCATTTAAACAGCGTGAAGATAAAAGAAGAGGTGTTTATTCGACCTCACCTGTTGAAAATTCTGTTGTTGGCGGAACAAGTTTCGCTTCGAACCGAAGGGGCCTTTGATGTCACTTTTGCTTCCAGAAATCGTGCGGCCTCTTTTCGCGATTTGCAGATCAATCAAGATCGTTCGACCGTTTTAATTGATCGGCGTGGCATAAAAATTGGCGTCTCGGGAATAGCAAAGGGCTACATTGTAGATCGAATGAGTGAGTTTCTGAATGAGAATGGATTTTCTAGCCACCTTGTTAATGCAGGGGGGGATTTAATGGCCCATGGTGTTTGGAGAATTGGCATTAGGGACCCTTTGAGCGATCGTATCCTCTGTTCATTGGATCTCCAGGACCAGGCGGCCTCTACCTCCGGTCTTTATGAAAGGGGGAGACATCTCTTTGACCCCCGATTAAAGGGGCCTATCGAAAACCCTGATTTTTTGAGTGTTACCGTTATTGGCGACACCTGTTTTGATACCGATCCGTTGTCTACTGCAGGATTCATGGTTGGGAGAAGGGGAGTGGAGAGGCTGATTTCAAGGTTTTTCGGGGTCTCGCTTATTGTTGTAGATCAAAAAGGCAGGGTGGACAGCTACCCTACCATCGGTCTTTGCCGATAAAGAGAGTTATGAGACTGTTGAAAAATGCCATCTGCTGCGTTCCCCTCGTCACCGGCTCCTCGACGTACCCTCAAGTACGCCTGCGTCGCGGCTCCTCGGGGTGCCTTGCAGGCTCGGCGCCGTTCGATCCCCATCAAGGAAACAAATGATTTGGCACCCACGTTTGATTTAAGCATTGACAATGGAGTACACTCCTTTTAAATTGGATTTTAAAGGAGTTAATTCCTTTTATGTATGATCGAAGGCTTATAATTCGACTCCCTCGGGGACAGTCCGCGTTTCTTTGGGGGGCCCGCCAGACCGGCAAATCAACTTATTTAGAGTCTCATTTTCCCAAGTCGCTGAAATATGATTTTCTCCAGTCGGACCTTTATCTTAACTTCATGAAGGAACCGCATCGTTTACGAGAAGAATTATTAGAGAAAAAAATCTCACCGTCCGAGCAACCGATCATTCTTGACGAGGTCCAAAAAATTCCCCTACTTCTTGACGAGGTTCATTGGCTGATTGAGAATAAAAAATTAAGTTTCATCCTCTGCGGTTCCAGTGCGCGAAAACTGAAAAGGGAGAAGGCCAATCTTTTGGGCGGCCGTGCCTGGCGCTTTGACATGCACCCCCTCGTGTTCCCCGAAATTCCCGATTTCAATCTCCTGAAAGCCCTTCAGCAAGGGCTCTTACCATCCCATTATCAGACCGAGTATCCGGAAAAGGCTCTGAGGGCTTATGTCAATGATTACTTGACCGAAGAAATCAGGGCGGAAGGTTTGAGCCGAAATCTGGCCGCCTTCGCGAAATTTCTGGAGGCCGCCGCCTTTTCACACGGTCAACTCGTGCACTACAAGAACATCGCCAGCGACTGTGGTGTCGATGCCAAAACGGTAAAAGAATATTTTGAAATATTAAAAGATACTTACATCGCCTCCTTCCTCCAACCCCTTCAGAAGAAAAATGGAAGAAAGAGCCTCTCGGCGACTCCCAAATTCTATTTTTTCGACCCTGGCGTCGTCAACTTTCTGTCCAAAACATCCTTGAACCAGCTGAAAGGGCCCCAGGCCGGTTTAAGTTTCGAGGGGTATCTCTTCCATGAGATCAATACCTACCGTTCCTACACCGAAAAGGATTTTGACCTTCATTATTGGCGCACCGGTAGTGGCCATGAAGTGGATTTTGTTCTCAATAAAGATGAGGTCACTATCGAGGCCAAGATTTCTGATCGTATCAAACCGGACGATATCAAGGGATTAAGAGTGTTCCTTGACGAATCACCCGTTAAAAAGGCTTATGTCGTCTGCTTGGAAAAAAGACAACGGCTGATTACAACCCCGGAAGGAAAAGAGGTCCATATAGTTCCCTGGAAAAACTTTCTGGAGGTCCTTTGGAATGGTGACATCATCTAACAGATCAATAACTTTTCGAGAATCTCATTCGAGGGGATTAAGGGCTCGGGCATAGCCCGGACTTACAAGGGGACCGGCTTGGGGCTCGCCATCTGCAAGGAGATCATCGAACAGCACGGAGGGGGGGATAGGGGTTACGAGCGACGGCGAAAAGGGGGTCGAGTTTTATTTCACACTGCCGATTGGCTCCACGGTTTTGTGAGCAGCGAAACGGCATAGAGTGGGAAGTTGCAGGTCTGGGAGTCTCGTTTGAGATTCAAAAGGTTCAGTCGAAGGAGTGAATCGGGAGAAAATTGATCCGCGTAGGAGCTGAGGCTCCGGCTTCGCGGGCGGATCCCTGATTTGACTTCGAGAGGATAGATCCGATCTTCGAGCTCAATCAAAAAATCAATTTCCGCCTTTCCTCCCTCACTCCTCCAGTAATAAAGTTCCTCCATTCCCAAAAAGGCAATGAGCTGTTGGGCCACATAGTTTTCCGCCAAGGCCCCTTTGTATTCTTCAAAGAGTCGGTAACGTTCGACGAGGACCGTGGTCGGAGTTCGGGCCATCGCCCCCAAAAGCCCGACATCGAGCATGTAGACCTTAAAACAGTTTTGGTCGGCATAATGCTTGAGGGGAAATTGACTTTTCTGGACCGCACTTGCCCGGTGAATCAGCCCCGCATCCTTAAGCCAGACTAGCGCATTCTCATACTCCCTGGCTCGAGCTCCTTTCTTGAGCGCTGAAAAGATAAATTTTCGATGCTCTCGAGCCAAATGGGACAGGAGGGAATCCCAAATCAGGGTGAGCTTTGGAATATCCGAAGCCGGCGCGTGTTTGGCGAAATCCAGGATATACGAATCGATCACCTCGCGTTGAATTTGACGGACCTCGAAGGGATCCCGTTTCTCAGCGTAACATTTCACCGCCTCGGGCATTCCCCCCACGAAATAATACTGATGGAGGAGGTCAATGAGTTCCTGGTGAAAAGGTTCGGCATAAGGAACAAGTTTTTCGGTCTCTTCTAAAACCATTCGGTAGCGCGATTCCCCGACGGCTTCAAGAAACTCAAGAAAAGTCAGTGGACGGAGATCGAGAAAATTCACCTTCCCGACGGGAAAAGATCTCGGTGTGGAGAGTTTCACACCGAGCAGGGAACCGGCACAAGCGAGGTGATATTCCGGAGCCTGCTCCTGGAAATATTTGAGCGAATTGAGTGCGGCGTTCGACGTCTGGATCTCGTCAAAAATAACGAGATCCTGCTCGGGGCGGATTTTGCTCTTCGAATAAATTTCAAGATCATTAAGGATTCTTCGGGGATCCAGGTTTTTTTCAAAGAATTGGCCGAGTCTTGGAACCTCCTCGAAATTAAAATAGTGGACTTGACCATACTCTTTTTTCCCAAATTCCATGAGAAGGTAGGTTTTTCCAGTTTGCCTGGCTCCTTTAAGGAGTAGCGGTTTTCGCCGCTCCGAGATCTTCCATGCGACGAGCCTTTGATAGGCATCCCGTTTCATACCCTTAACTGATGTACCATTTTTGCCCCCTTGTCAATGGTTAACGGTGAATTATGTGATAAAATACACATATTGTTCCACTTAAATGTGATATTTAACTCCATTTCTCTGGTCCTGGAATCCAACCTTGGCCCCATCCCCTGGTCCAGGATGAAGCTCCCCGCGGCAAGACCGCGGGGTTTCTTGGCGGAATCCCCGTAGCCACCGACCCTCCTCTGCCAATGCTTCGGATCTCCGGACCATTCATCGCCGCAAGACAAACGGGCCTCAAGCATTCAAGGAGGAATATAAAGTCAACCAGGCGATCATGGTCTCACTGGATGCCTCGCCTCGATTGGCCGGCGGTATTCGGATCTTGCCCTGAAATATCTTTCTGGAGGAACTCTGGTTCGGAAAAATCATTGCTTGAGTGGATTTTTTTGCCAAAATTCTCCTAGCCAACTTTGCAATGTTGAGAGTAAATTGAGCAATCTTTATGGCTCGCCCCACTGATAATGGAAGAGGTAACAAAAAAAATTATTTCCCATCTCCCCGCGCAGGATTTAAATTTTCGCTATAGAAATTGTCGCGATAATATGTGGAGACGGGGGGGATCGAACCCCCGACCTCTTGCATGCCATGCAAGCGCTCTCCCAGCTGAGCTACGTCCCCGTTTCTAGGTGCGGAGCAAATCCCGCCGCCTCGTTCCTTACTCGATCCCTTGCGTATATCGAGCAGAATCATTGAAAATCAACAGGAATCAGAAGCTCCCTTTCCCCCTTGAAGGGACTGTTGAAAAATGCCATTTTTCAACAGTCCCTTGAAATGTTTTGTACAGATGATCTAAGTAGGTCCCCATGCGCCAGAACATACTGGATCTGACCTTGGATCGACTCTCTTCCTGGTGTTCGGAGAGGGAGCTCAAGAGGTATGTTCCCCCGCAGGTTTACCAGTGGCTTTATTCCAAGAAGGTTGTCTCTTTTGAGGAGATGACAAACATTGCCGTGGAGACTCGGGCACTCTTTGCGGAATATTTTTATATCGGGCGACTCGAGGTCGGTGCCCGTCATCACTCCCAGGTTGATCAATCGAGAAAATATCTATTTCGTCTTCAGGACGGTCGTTCGATTGAATCGGTCCTGATGCCGCAAAAAAATCGCCTGACCCTTTGTGTCTCGAGTCAGGTTGGATGTGCGATGGGGTGCAAGTTCTGTAAAACGGCCGAGATGAAACTCGTCCGGAATCTGACCCAAGGTGAAATTCTCGGACAGATTCTTGAGGTTTGGCGCGAACTTTCACCCGGAACCCGCATTAGCAACATTGTACTCATGGGGATGGGGGAGCCTCTTCATAATTATGACAATCTGCTCTCATCGATCCGGATTATGACCGATGATCGTGGTCTGGGAATCTCGCAGAGAAAGATCACAGTCTCTACGGTCGGTCTGGCTCCCGAAATAGAGCGCTTTGCTAACGACTCGGGTGTTAAATTGGCGCTTTCCTTAAATGCCACTACGGAAGAGGGGCGACAAAACTTGATGCCGATCACCAAAAAATATTCTTTAGAGCGGGTCATTGAGGCCTGCAAAAAATATACGGAGTTGCAGCCCAAGCGACGGGTAACCCTTGAATACGTCATGATGGCTGGGATCAATGATTCCCTGGAGGATGCGAAGCGATTGGCCCGGATTGGTTCGCATATCCCGTGCAAAATTAACCTCATCCCCTACAACGAGTACCCCGCTTCTCCCTTCCAACGTCCCTCAGAGGAAAAGGTCGGTCTCTTTTTTCATTATCTGGCTGACCGGCATTTTCAGGTGAATATCCGTTATTCCAAGGGACTGGATGTTATGGGGGCGTGTGGTCAGTTGTGTGTAAATCCGGGAACCCCCTCACCGGTGACGACCTGAACGGCTCAAACGCCCTCTCCAACAGGTGAAGAGGGCCCTCTACCGCTTGCGGGAGAGGGGAGTTCAAATCTTGACGAAACAGAAGGGTGAGGGTACGTAAGGCGTCCCTATGTCAGAACCATTAATTGGTATCATCGGCGGCAGTGGACTCTATGAGATAGAGGGTTTGAAGGTTATTGAAGAGATCAATCTTGAGACCCCTTTTGGAAAGCCTTCGGATGCCTTTATGGCGGGTGAGATGGCAGGGAGAAAGGTGGTTTTTCTCTCCCGGCATGGGCGTGGACACCGTCTCTCTCCTTCAGAGCTCAATTTCAGGGCGAATATCTGGGGAATGAAGAAACTGGGAGTTGAATGGATTATTGCGGTCTCTGCCGTTGGAAGCATGAGGGAGGAGATTCATCCGGGTGATATGGTTATTGTCGACCAATTTTTTGACAGAACGCGTGGTCGTCCCTCCACCTTTTTTACGGAGGGTGTTGTCGCCCACGTCACTTTTGCGGATCCTCTCTGCCCGTCGCTTCGCAAGATACTGATCCAGTCAGGGAAGACTGTTGGGGCAACCATTCATGAAAAGGGGACCTATCTTTGTATGGAAGGGCCTCAGTTTTCGACGCGGTCGGAATCAAATCTCTATCGAAAATGGGGAATGGATGTCATCGGGATGACCAACCTTCAAGAGGCAAAACTCGCCCGCGAGGCGGAAATTTGTTATGCAACGATCGCCCTTTCTACTGATTACGATTGTTGGCATGAGCATCATGGTGATGTGACGGTTGATGCGATTGTTGCTGTGCTTAAGAAGAATGTGGAGACCGCCAAGAAAATGATTCGTGAGGCAATCAAGATAATTCAACACCCGCGGAATTGCGGTTGTGGGGAGGCCTTAAAGACGGCGATTCTGACCGATCGGCAGGCGATTTCACCGGAAGCAAAGAAAAAACTGGAACTTATTGCAGGTCGGTATTTTTCATGAGTGTCATTGTTGTTGGAACAGTCGCCCTGGATTGTATTGAAACTCCTTTTGGTCGTGCGGATGAGATGCTGGGGGGATCGGGGACCCATTTTGCCTCGGCGGCCTCCTATTTTGCCCCGGTTCATCTCGTCGGTGTGGTGGGGGAGGATTTTCCACGCGAGGCACTTCATTATCTCAAGGAGCGCGGTGTTAATCTGGACCATGTCGTAACGGCTCCCGGAAGGAGTTTTCGGTGGGAGGGGCGCTATCATTATGACATGAATACCCGTGATACCTTGAAAACGGAGTTAGGGGTCCTGGCTGGTTTTACGCCAAAAATATCCCCTTCCTGTCGTGAGGGGGAGCATCTCTTTTTGGGGAACATCCATCCAGCGGTCCAGATGCAGGTTTTGGAGCAGGTTCGGGCGAGAACGGTCTCGCTCGATACAATGAATTTGTGGATCGAAACGGAACGGAAGGGGCTCGAGCAGGTGATGGCTCGGGTTGACCTCATGGTCTTGAATGAGGAAGAGGCCCGCCAGCTCTCGGGAGAATATTCCCTTGTGAAAGCGGCCCGGACAATCAACCGTTTGGGGCCACGTATTCTGGTGATTAAACGAGGGGAGTATGGGGCCCTTCTCTTTTACAAGGGTGAGATCTTTTCAGCCCCCGGTCTTCCGCTGGAGGCGGTGAAAGATCCAACCGGGGCGGGGGATTCCTTTGCCGGGGGGCTCATCGGTTATCTTGATCGCTCAGGCCCCCTTGATTTTGAAACGCTCAAGAAGGGGGTTATCATGGGAAGTGTGATGGCCTCATTTAACGTTGAAGATTTTGGACCGAATCGTTTAAAGAAGCTTGGTCGTGATGAAATTCGAGGGCGGATTGAAGAGTTCAGGCGTCTTGCCCATTTTGAACCGTTGGAGGTCTAGGTGATAGAATCGCTCGGACAGTATCTCAAGAAGGAGCGTGAGGGGAAAGGGGTGCCCCTTGAAGATTTGGCGCGTTCCACAAAGATAAATCTCCATTTTTTAGAGAGCCTGGAGGGGGACCAATGGGAGTCCCTCCCAAAAGGGGCCTTTATTCTCGGTTTTCTGAAGAGCTATAGCCGCGAGGTCGGTATTCCGGAGGTTGAGGTTATGCGTCGCTATGAGGCGCTTCGTCCAGTCTCTCGCGGCGAAGAACATCCCTTTCAAAAATTTCGTGGAGTTGAGGTCCGCAACCGGTTTTTCCTTTTTCTTCTGATTGCCCTTGGGTTGATCATTCTTGCTGCTTACCTCTCGACACGCTAGTCTCACAATATGAGTTCCGAGGAAGTCCACGCGATTGTTCTAAAAACGACGCCGTATCGGGAAGACGACTTGCTCTGTGATCTTTTTACGTTAGAAAAGGGCCGGCTGTTAGGACTGGCCCGATCGGCCCGCAAGAGTCGCATCCGGTTTGGATCTGTTTTGACAACGGCCAATATTCTCAAGATCTCCCTTGAAAACAAGCGGGGGGTCTCCATCGTTTTTCTCAAAGAGGCCTCGCTTGAGTCCCCCTGGGTGCACCTTTATGGAAGTTTAGAATCTCTCGGTGTTACCCTTTATTTCATGGAACTGATGCGGGCCTTTACATTCGATGGATCGCCGGAGCCGCAGAAGTTTCATCTTCTGCATCACTCGCTGATTGCGCTGGAAAATGGGGAGGAGCCCTCTTCGGTGCGAACTGGTTTTGAGCGTCACCTGCTTCGTTTGGCGGGGGTTCTCCCTTACCTTCAGGATTGTTTAAGATGTCATGCCTTGGAGGAGCAATATTATTTCGTCTTTCAGGAGGGGGGCTTGTTTTGCCACAACTGTCTTCCCGCCGGATCCCCTTTTCTGACGGTCTCCAAGGACAGCCTGGAGGATCTCTTTACTCCGTTTTTGGAATACTGTATCGGTAGGAAAATCCATTCTAAAACTCTATGTCAAAAACCTCCCCCAAAAATTGTTCAAGAACCCGTTTTTTAAAGGCTTATTGGACTTTTGGCATCATCTTTATTTCCTATTGCCTGGCGGGGTTAAAGCGGAGATTTTTTGGGAGGTGGGTGGGAGATAACGAGCTTCTTGAAGTCCATCGGCGCAATGCCAAGAGGATAGAATCGACGATCCTCGAGCTTAAGGGGATCTATATCAAGGTGGGACAGATGCTCTCGATCATGAGTAACTTCCTGCCCGACGAGCTTCGAAGAGGATTAGAGGGGCTTCAGGACGCGGTGCCACCGCATCCCTATCCCGCTATCGAGGAGAGATTTCTGCAGGAGTTTGGAAAAAAACCGGACGATATTTTTAGTCGCTTTGAAAAGGTGCCGATTGCCTCTGCCTCGCTCGGTCAGGTTCACGTTGCCTTTCTGCCGGACGGCACGAAGGTAGCTGTCAAGGTGCAGTATCCGGAAATCGAAGAGATCGTCCGGATCGATCTCAAGACAATGAAAAAGATTTTTTCTTTCCTCCACCTCCTGTTCCCTCATTATGGTCTGAAAATCGTTTACCGGGAAATCGCCGAGGTTGTCTGTCAGGAACTGGACTATCTCTATGAGGGGAAAAATCTTGAATCACTTCGGGACAATTTTAAAAATGAGAAGGATTTCCTGTTTCCCGATGTCTACTGGGATTTCTCGAGCTCACGAATTCTGACACTCCGGTTTATGGAAGGGATGAAGGTTTCTGACCTGGCCGGACTCCGAAAGGCCGGATTGGCCCCGCGCACAATAGCGACAAAGATCATCCACGGCTATTGCAAACAGATCTTTCTGGATGGCGTCTACCATGCGGATCCGCATCCGGGCAATCTGCTGATCCAGCAGGATGGACGGATCGTCCTCGTTGATTTTGGTGCGCTCGCCCGGATCTCGGAAGGGATGCAGAAAGGGATCACCCAATTTGCGGAAGGGCTCATCAAAAGGGACACGCGAATGCTCGCGGCGGCGATGCGTCAGATGGGGTTTGTCGCGCGCGAGGAGGGGATGGAGCCGTTTGAAAAACTCATTGATTATCTTTATGGCCGGCTGACCCAGGTCAAGGTGGAAAATTTTAAGGATCTCAACCTCGCCAATCTCCAGAATGTCGAGGAGTTATTGGAGCTCAAAAAGCTGAACATCAGCTTCAAAGACCTGATCAGTTCGTTTCATGTGCCCCGAGATTGGCTTCTTTTGGAGAGGACGATGCTTCTCGTTGTTGGGCTCACCACCCACCTCGACCCAACGTTAAATCCGGTCGAAATAGTCCTTCCTTATGTGGAACGGTTTGTCTTGAAAGATCGGGCTCTTTCCGATGCGTTGGTAACGATGGTACAGGAGATCGGGCTTTCCTATCTCCGTCTGCCGCATGAAATTTACAGGACGCTTCGCCTTTTGAATGAGGGACAGCTGACCATTCGCAATCTGGACCTCCGTTCCCATTCTGATCGGCTGGATCGTTTGGGACACCGGTTTCTCTATGCCATTCTGATGGTGGGAGGATTCTTTCTGGGGCTTCGTCTCGAAGAAGTTGGCTTTACGACGGAATCACGGTATACTCATCTCGCGGCCGCCGTCATGGGGTTATTTTTGGCCGTCTCGCTTGTAAGAAACAAGCGTTCTTAAAATGATGAGAGAAGAGAATCAAGACCGCCGGATTACGATCGCCTTTCTTGCCTCGCTCTTCCTGCATCTGCTCATCGCCTTTCTGCTCATTCCGTCGGCATTTCTCGAAAAAAAGAGGTCGGAGGAACTGGAGGTTGTGCTTCAAGCGGTCGATATTGCCGATATTGAAAGGCCCGAACGCGAAGAGCGTCCCAAGAAGGCACGGTTTCTTGGCCTGTATGACTCTTCGGTAGAGAAGGAGGAGGTCGCGGTCAAACCTTATCTCCCCCCCTCGCAGAGGAGGATACTTACGGGCAGTGACGGGCGTGATCTGAAGGAGGAGGGGGAAGGGGCCCGTTATGCTGCGTTGCCCAGTGAGAAAAGACCTCTCCAGCCGGAGGAGGGGGAGGATCTTGTCTCGGTCCTGCCCGAAGAATTCTTTCCGGATGTGAGGCTAGGTGAGAAGACCTACCTGAATGTCTACCGGTATCCGAAGATCTCCTATTTTGTCCGATTGAAAAAGATTTTTAGACTGACCTGGAATCCCGAACCGATTATCATGCGTCATCTCTTTGAAGGAAGTTTGATGGCCAGTACGATTCAGGCGACGGTTGCCTTTGAGATTGACCGGCAGGGAAACCTGCGGAGGCTTTTTCTCTACCAGTCCTCGGGATCACCCTCCTATGATGAAGAATGCCTCCGGGTCATTCAGGCGTCCGCGCCGTTTGCTGTGCCTCCCAAGCATCTTTTGAATGAGAAGGGGGTACTGGCGTTGAATGTGCCTTTTACGGTCTTTTTCTAGTAACGCGTCCCATGAATAACCTTATGCTTTGTCCCCGCATTCCTTATTGAATTGGTAACTTTTTCAGGTCTACAGTAGCACCAAGATCTTGCGAGACCTCAAAATAGATCGTGTCTCCAACTATCTGAGAACTGAAGACAATTCCTGAAGACTCGGCATGATAAAGGGAAGGGGTCCCGCCCGTTGTTAAAACCCTATAAATTCCTGTGGTGTTATTCAAGGTGCCTGAAAAGTAGGCGTACCCATTGTGGATTTGAACACCCCCTATGCTGGTTATGCCTGATACAAGTGTCGTCGCATCTCCTCCCCCACTCAGTGGGGCATATTTGACCGCCCCATTGTTTTGAAGGGCAGTCCCCTCTGCCCAATAAAGATTGGTGTTGTCGGCGTCAATTCCCCTAACTGTTGAAAAGGTTACCGACGTCGTGGCAATATTTTTTACACCCCCTCCAGCGGCCGCATCACTTGCTATCGATGCGAGACTCCCACCCACTGTCGAGATACTTTTGAGGCCTCGAGAATCATTGCCGCCGATGTTGCCTGGACTAATCGCAAAAAACAGTGTTGAGCCTTTCAACATGAAGGCCCTCGGATAGGCCAAACTGCTCACAAGATTTACCTTGCTTCCACCGCCCAAGGGGACACCACGCACCCTCCCGCTGGGTCCGCCTATGCCATCACCCCAATAGAAATTATTCTCATCGGCGTAAAAATTATTTTGAGGGCCTGTACTGGTCGTTGACACGGTGGTAATAGAACCCTGTCCCGTCCTTGCCTTACAGAATATCCCTGAGGTAGTGATGTCTGCGGGATTGTTCGACCAGCAGACATTTGCACCAGAAAAGATAGGAACCCTCGGTTTTTCCAGGCCGGTGGCGATACAGTTAGGCGACCCGCCTGAGGTTGAAATGATACAAATCCTCCCGTTCGTCGAGGAACTTGTATTATCGGCGTAGACACAATCCGTGGCGTCGCAGTAATGTACACTCGATTGCACAACACCGCTAACAAGCGTAGCAACAGATGGAGCACTCTGCTGTTGCTGCTGAGAAGAGCAATCCGTCGGGCAGGTTGTGGCGGTCTCACCCCTCGTCGGGCGACAGGTCCCGTCACCACAATAACCGCCTCCCCCGGCAACACTCCCGCAATCCGACGGACAGTTCGTCGGTGACTCCGAACCGTTGCAAAGGGCATCCCCGCAGATCTCAGAC
>JACPAL010000022.1 GCA_016180855.1 Deltaproteobacteria bacterium
ATGCCAGGAGCCTCTATTCTTATCCCCATAAAATCAATCAGAAAATTGAGGGGTCAGAAAAGAAAATGGGTGGGAAAATACCCGATGGGTGTTGGGGGGTTGACGGTGACAGTGCCGGATTCAATTGATTTTCTAAGGGAGTAAGGGGCCTAGTTTTGACCAGGAGAGACAATAAATTGTTTGTTTTTCCGGTCCAATCACTTTTTTGAAGAAATTTTTCTTCTGTGTCACGATAACGCAGGGAACTTGAAAGAGGTGGCTAAAGCGGTAGCAGGCGGAAGAAATATCCGGCGTCCCCTCCTTCGATTCGATCAATAACCACGGCTTTTCTTCACGGCAAATCAAGAAGTCGACCTCGGTTCCGTCATGCGTTCGAACAAAATGGAGCGACATTTTATCACCAAAGCGGTCCGTATAGAGTGTAACGGCTCGAAAAAGTGAGGAGGCAATATAGTTTTCAAAACGGTTTGTTTGAGCTGCTCTCCAGTCAGTGGGGTACCATTTCTTTTCTTTTTTATAGCCGCGTTTCAATTTTTTGAAATAGGGAGAAACCGGGAAGACTAATTGAACTCGATTGAGCATTTCCAGCCAGCGCTTGATGCTTGCATGTGTTGTCTCCAAATCGTTTGCAAGATTTCGATAGCTGACTGGATTTCCAATGCCGGGCTGCAAGAGGTCTAGCAGCTTTTCGATTTTGTCTATTTCAAGGACTTTTGACAAATCCCTTAAGTCCTCTTGAATGATGAGATCGACATGATTGTTTGACCAGCGCTTCCAAAACTCCTCTCTTCCGGAAAAGAATGGTTCTGGAAAACCGCCAAGATCCAAAAGGGTCTTGAAGGCCTCTCCATCGGGTTCCTCTGCGGCTCTCAGAATGATCTCTTCGGGGTTTTTTGGTAGGGCAAAATTGTTCTCTTTGAAGTCAGGCAGATTTAAGGGAAAGAGTCGTGTATGAAAATAGCGACCAACCAGAGAATCACCACTTTTACGAAAAGTCTCAAGCCGTGCGCTTCCTGTGATGACAAATCGATAACGATCTTTGTGAACGTCATAGAGGCCTTTTAAAATATCTTTCCATTGAGGGCGCTTGTGGATCTCATCAAAACAGATCCATTCCGAGTGAGCGCCAACAAAAAAATCAGAATTTTTGTGATAAGCGAGTCGGACTTTTCGATCATCCCAATTAAAGTAGGCCTCTTTTTGAGTGCAGAGGTTCTGGGTCACAAGAGTTGTTTTCCCGACTTGGCGGGGTCCTGAGAGGAAAAGCATTCGTTGGCCTAACCAATCTTTCGTGGTCCAAAAATGCTCGATGGTTCTAAATTGTTCGTGGGGGGAGCTCATATAACCCATTTTACGCGTAAAATGGGTTGTCAGCAAGCCAAATCACAATGCTTAAAACTCAAACCGGAGCTTGAGTTGACGAACCGCCTTCGCCTCGTCAAGGCGGCGCCATGGGGTCGTATGGGGGGCCTTCAGGAGGAGTGAAGGATTTTCCTGTGCCTCCCGCGCAATTGCGATCATCGCGTCACAGAACTGGTCAAGGGTCTCTTTCGATTCGGTCTCTGTCGGTTCGATCATGAGGGCGCCGATCACGATTAAGGGGAAATAGATTGTCGGTGGATGAAAACCATAATCAAGGAGACGTTTTGCGATGTCCATTGTTGAGACACCGGTCTCCTTCTGTTTTTTATCCGTAAAGACGACCTCGTGGAGGGAACGCTCCGAAAAGGGGAGGTGATAGTAAGACTCCAGACTGGCACGGAGATAGTTGGCGTTCAGGACAGCCAATTCGGCGACCTGCTTCAAGCCTTCGGGCCCCATCTCCCGGATGTAGGTGTAGGCCCGGACCAACATGGAAAAATTTCCGAAAAAGGCACGCACCCGGCCGATCGACCGAGGGCGGTTATAATCGAGGACGTATTGTTCCTCCTTTTGGGTAATTCTCGGAATTGGCAGGAATGGTTCGAGATTTTTTTTAACGGCGACTGGTCCTGAACCGGGTCCACCACCTCCATGAGGGGTCGTGAAGGTTTTATGAAGGTTGTATTGAATCAGATCGACCCCAAGGTCGCCGGGACGGCACTTTCCAAGGATCGCGTTCATATTTGCGCCATCACCGTAGACCAAACCTCCTTTTGTATGGACAATCTCACAGAGTTCCCGGATGTCTGATTCGAAAAGTCCGAGTGTACTCGGATTCGTCAACATGAGCGCTGCGACATCGTCATTCATATGTTCCTTGACGACCTCAGGACGCAATCGACCCTCCCGATCTGTCTTCAGTGGGACGACCTTGTAGCTTCCCATCGCGCAGGAGGCCGGATTAGTGCCATGAGCGGAATCGGGAATTAAAATAGTGGTGCGTGGATTTCCCCTTGTCTTATGACAGGCACGGATCGTCAGAATACCCGTCAACTCTCCATGGGCCCCTGCGGCCGGTTGGAGCGTCACGGCATCCATCCCGCTAATTTCAGCGAGCATCTGCTCCAACTCATACATCAATTGAAGGGCCCCCTGGATTGTTTCATCCGGCTGATAAGGGTGGGCATGGGCAAAGCCGGCATAACGGGCCACTTCTTCATTGATCCTCGGGTTGTGTTTCATAGTGCAGGAGCCGAGGGGGTAGAAATGGGTATCGATAGAGAAATTTAATTGGGAAAGCCGGCTAAAATGACGGACGACATCCGGTTCGGAGACCTCCGGAAGCCTTGCCGGTTTCTGACGAAGCAAAGAAGAAGGAGGAGAATCAAAGCGGTTTCTCTTGGGAAGTGAATGCCCCTCTCTTCCGTCGCGGGAACGCTCAAAAATCAGGGGTTCTGTCGGTGTCACAGGTTCTCCAACGCCCTGACGAGGCGGTCTCTATCATCGTCCGAATTCATTTCCGTCGTACAGATCAGAAGACTGTTTTCCAATTCGGGGTACAAGGCATCGAGCGGAACCCCTCCCAGAATTTTTTCTTTCTGAAGTTTTTTCAAAACGCCGCTGGTCACCTTGGGGAGGCGAATCACAAACTCGTTGAAGTGGGTCGATTCAAAAGGGCTGGAAAGGTTCGCTATTTTTTTGATTCTCTCTCGGAGCTCCAGGGCGTTCTGATAGTTGGTTTGAGCCAGCTTCTGGAAACCCTGCTTGCCCCACAGACTCAGTGTGATGGTGGCCGCGAGGGCGCAAAGGGAGACGTTGGTACAGATGTTGGAGGTGGCCCGTTCCCGTCGGATATGCTGCTCCCGTGTTGAAAGGGTAAGGACAAAACCCCTTTTTCCCTCCTGGTCGGTTGTCTCTCCGACAAGGCGTCCCGGAACGCTTCTCGCGTGTTTTTTTAAGGTGGCAAAGAGTCCCAGGGAGGGACCTCCAAGGCTCACCGGATTTCCAAAGCTTTGCCCCTCCGCAACGGCGATATCGGCGCCCATCTCTCCCGGAGACCTGAAAAGTCCAAACGCCAGAGGCTCACTGGTGGTTGTGATCAGAAGAGCTCCATGCTGGTGGGCGTTTTCAGCAACATCCGTCACATCATCCACAACCCCAAAAAAATTGGGGGTTGCTGCAACAACACAGGCGGTTTTGTCATCAATATTCCGTTTCAAAAAATTGCGATCCAGAGTCCCCTCTGGGCCAAACGGGATTGTCTCGATCTGGACCCGCTGATTGTTAAGATAGGTCTCGATAACAGCCCGGTACTCCGGGTGGATGGAACGGCCTATCAGGACCTTCGGCCTTTCGTTCAGGCGGAGTGCCATCAAGACCGCTTCCGCCGTTGCCGTGGAGCCGTCGTAATTGGAGGCGTTGGCGATCTCCATTCCAAGGATCTCGGCAGCCATCGTTTGAAATTCAAAGATTGCCTGAAGAGTTCCTTGTGAGACCTCCGGTTGGTAGGGCGTATAGGCGGTCAGGAATTCGCCGCGTTGAATCAGATGGGAAGCGGCACTCGGAATATAATGAGAATAAGCGCCTCCTCCCAAAAAGGAGGCCCACTCTTCGCCGTGGGCATTCTTTCTCGAAATCTCTCTTAAGAGCTGCCTCAACTCAATTTCATTCAAAGGGGGAGGGAGTTTGAGCGGTCCTGCCAACCGGTCTCGTTTTGGGATAGATTCAAACAGAGATTCGATTGTATTGACTCCAATGGCCTGGAGCATAGACCGAATTTCCTCTTCTGTATGAGGGAGGTAGCGCACGATAACTTTAAAGCCGTCTAAGACTCTTCTTTAATGAACGCTTGGTAATGTTCGGCACTCATAAGAGTCCCGAGTTCTTTGGGGTTGGTCACCTCGACCTTGACGAGCCACCCCTCGCCATAGGGATCTTCATTGACCGTTTCAGGGGTGTCGGAGAGTGGATCGTTGACCTCAATAACCTTTCCAGAGAGTGGCGAAAAAACATCGCTTACCGATTTAACCGACTCTACCACACCAAAGGTGTCATTTTTCTGTAGCTCCTCCCCTTCGGCCGGAAGTTCTACAAAGACAACTTCTCCTAACTGGTCTTGGGCATAGTCGGTTATACCGATCGTCGCCATATTGCCATTGATCCGGACCCATTCATGCTCTTTGGAGTATTTGAGATCTTCCGGAAAGTTCATAATATTCCCCCTTATTTCACCCCTTGTTTATGAAGGGGGAGACGAACAATTTCTGCTGTTCGGCTCTTCTCTCGGATAGTGATCCGCACTCTTTTTCCGACTAATTCCTCCTTTGTCAAGCAACAAGTCACAGAGGCCAGGGCGATTCCAATTTCCAGAAGTGGCGAAAAAGTTCCACTCGTGATCCGACCGACCTCTTGATCCTCCAGCAGAACCGGGTAGCCCTGTCGTGGAATCCCGCTCTCGATCATCTTGAGGCCGACCGGTTTTTTGTCATTACGGGGCTCTTTCAAGGCGGTCCGGCCGATGAAGTCTCCTTTTTGCATTTTGACAATCCAGTCGAGCCCTGCCTCCCACGGAGTTGTTTTGTCATCAATCTCATGACCGTAGAGGGGATAGGCCGCCTCCAGCCTCAGGGTATCCCTTGCACCGAGTCCGCAGGGAAGGAGTCCCAAAGGTTTTCCGCGCTCGAGAATTTCGGTCCAGATTTTTTCCGCATCACTGGCGGGACAGAAGATTTCGAACCCGTCCTCGCCGGTATATCCGGTGGCGGAGAGAAGGACGGAAGCACCGTAAAGTTTTGTCTCCTCAAAAAATGTTTTTTTGAGTGAGGAAGAGAGGATCTGACGAGCGAGTGGTCCTTGCAGGGCGATCAATCCCCAAGCGTTACTCCGGTTTTCGATTGTGACATCGGGTTGCCTGTGGGACAGAATCCATTCAAAGTCTTTTAGCGTGTTTGAGGCATTGACGCAGAGGAGAAAATGATCCTCCGCACGTCGGTAAACCATGATGTCATCGACAAAGGTTCCCTGCTCTGTCAGGAGGGCCGAATACTGGGAACGTCCGGATTCGAGTCGCGAGGCGTCGTTGCAGGTGAGTCTTTGAACCAGTGTCAGTGCCCCCTGGCCATAGATTTCAATCTCCCCCATGTGGCTGACGTCGAACAACCCCGCTTTTTTTCGAACCACCAGGTGTTCCTCCTTGATGCCGGAGTACTGCACCGGCATCTCCCAACCGGCGAAATCGACCATTTTGGCGCCGAGTTTTTTGTGCAGGGAATGAAGTGGGGTCTGTTCCGTCATACAAGCCTTTCTATCACGCGTCGGACGGAGTCGGCTTTATTTAAGGTGTAAAAATGGATTCCGGGCACTTTTTTTTGAATCAGGTCACGACACTGTCGAATGGCGTGTTGAATGCCGACCTCCCGGACCTTGTCCGGATCGGACTCACTTTGTGCGAGATCCTTATAGAGCTCGCGTGGAATCCTGGCGCCGCACATGCGGGTAATTTTCTCGATCTGTTTCAAACTTAAGATTGGCATGATCCCCGGGATGATCGGGACCTTGATGCCGATCTGGCGGGCCCTGGCAACAAAGTCGAAGTAATCGGCATTATCAAAGAAAAGTTGGGTAATGACGATATCGGCCCCTGCCGCCACTTTTCTGGCGAGGTTTTTGAGGTCGGTCTCCTTGTCGGGAGACTCGATATGTCCCTCCGGGTAGCCGGCCACGGCGATACTGAATCCCCCGATCTCCTTAAGATAAGTGACGAGTTCGTTGGCATAGGAAAAGCCGTTCTCGGGTTTGACAAAAGAACCGCTTCCGGTCGGGGGATCCCCCCGGAGTGCAACAACAAGACGTAGACCCTCTCTCTTCAATTGCTCGACGTAATCACGAATAGAATCCCGGTCAGAGCCAACACAGGTGAAGTGGAATGCTGTTTCAATGCCGAGTTCCCGGTGGATCCGGACGGCAAGATCGCGCGTCAGGTTGCGTGTCGAACCCATGGCCCCATAAGTGACCGAAATAAAGGCAGGCTGGAGGGTACGGAGTGTCTGGAGGGCCTCAAAAAGGGCCGGGAGCCCTTCCTCCTTTGGCGGGAAGATCTCAAAGGAATAGGCGATTCGGCCTTTCTGGTAGAAATCATGAAAATTCATGCCGGAAGGGTCCTCTTGGCAGATTGCAGCGTGTTCCAGAGCAGCATTGCAATCGTCATGGGGCCGACGCCTCCGGGTACGGGGGTGATCCAGCCAGCCCTCTTTTGGGCCTCTCCAAATTCGACATCACCAACCAGTCTGCCATCGGCGAGACGATTGATACCGACATCGATCACGACAGCTCCTTTTTTGATCCAGTCTCCTTTAACCATCTCAGGCCGGCCTGCGGCTGCGATGAGGATATCGGCTCGGCCGACTTTTTCCGCAAGATTGGCAGTTCGGGTATGACAAACCGTGACCGTGGCGTTTCTCTGCATCAGAAGGAGGGAGACCGGTTTTCCGACAATGTTGGATCGGCCGACGACGACCGCCTCTTTCCCCTCAATCTTGCAGTCAATCGCCTCCAACATCCGGATCACTCCAAAGGGGGTACAGGGAAGAACGGTGGGACAACCGGCGAGGAGCTTCCCCATATTGAACGGGTGAAAACCATCGATATCCTTTTCCGGCAGAACCGCCTCAAGAATTTTTCGCTCGTCGATCTGTTTTGGGAGAGGGAGCTGGACGAGGATACCATGAATTCCCGGGTTATGATTTAGTTTTTCGATCAGGAGAAGAACCTCTCTTTCCGTGGAGGCGGCTGGCAAGAGATATTGCTCGGCAACCATCCCTGCCTTTTTACAGGCGATCTTCTTGTTACGAACGTAGATCCCGGACGCCTCATTGTCGCCAATCAAGATGGCAGCAAGGCCTGGAACAATGCCAGACCGTTTTTTCAGGAGAGAGACTTCGTGGGCGATCTCCTCCCGAATCTGCTCAGCGATTTTTTTCCCGTCGATGATTTTGGCAGGCACCGGGATTGGATAAGACGGAAACAGAGAGCTTTCAAGAAACTTTTTGAACTACCCACTGACCCGGTTCCGGCCGGCATTCTTGGATTGGTAAAGGCATTGATCGGCGATCCGGACCATCTCTTCATGACTCGCATGATTTTTTCCAAGGAGGGATGAGAGACCTATGCTGATCGTGATCTGGATACTGTTTTCCTCAAACTGAAAGAGAGACTCTTCAATAAGTTTCCGGAGCCGTTCGGCCAGTACACGGGCACCGGCGGCATCCGTCCCCTTGAGGATCGCAACGAACTCTTCACCGCCATAGCGGGCGAAGATATCTTCGTTCCGGATGATCGATTTTGCGAGTGCAGCGACCCGTCCCAGGATGAAATCACCGGCGGGGTGACCATAGCTGTCATTGACCTGTTTGAAATGATCGATATCGATCATCATGAGGGAGAGGGGGACGTTGTTTCTGAGACAGTAGCTGAACTCCTCATTGAGCCTCTCCTCAAAATATCTCTTGTTGTAAGCGCCGGTCAGCGCATCGACAACCGCCATCTTGTACAGTTCCGTATGAAAGATATTTTCTATCTTGTCCTGATGGGCGAATTTGATGATCGTGGATGAGGAGACCTGTATCTTGTCTCCGTCCTGCAGTTCCGCCTCCGCAACCCGGCGGCCATTCAGATAGGTTCCATTGGTGCTGCCCAGATCTTTAATGGTCGCCCGGCCATTTTTGTATTCAATGCGCAGATGGACGCGTGAGATGCCGAGGTCATTGACCGGGATATCGGTCTCTTGCGATCGACCGAGCTCAACCTTCCCATCGGTCAAGAGATGGATCTTGCCGACGAGGGGGCCTGACAGAAAAACAATATAGGCCTGCTTCTCCCTCTTGTCGACTTCCGGAATAGGTGTGACGACTGTTTCGTCGCGTGGTTCATCCATAGATCAGCTATAATACCTGTCTTGCTTATCGTAAAGCCTTTGATTTGGGAAGCTTCTTTAAGCCGACATTCACAACCTCTTTCTTTCCACCGAAGATCCTGATGGGACGGTTCCACTCTTCATAGCCGGGCATCGAGAGACGGATCTCATAAACTGTTTCGGGGGCAACCTGTTTACGCAGAAAGGGGGTCTGTCCGACAAACTCCCCGTTCAAGAACAGATTCGCTCCGGAGGGAAGTGTATTCACCTCCAGGTCGCCGTAATTCAGTTTGAGTGGTACCGAAAGCGAGACGGTTTTACCGGGATCGACCTGAATGGTCCCCTCCCAGAAAAGGTAACGATCGGCATGAAGACCGATCTTGTAAACCTTCCCCGCCGGGAGTGAGAGAATTCCAGGTGTAGCGGACTCTGTTTTTTGATCGTCGAGAAAGATGACGGCCCCCAGAGGTTCGGAGCTGATGGAGAGACTCCCGGAGGTTATTTCCGGCGAGGGAGGAGGTTTCTGTTCGGGAGGAGGAGGCGTTTTGGCGATCGTCTTCCTCTTTGAGACGTCCCAGGAGAGGAGAAACTGATTCATCAGGGATCGGATCTCGTGAAAGGCAGGGGGGAAGAATTCGATGCTTAAGAAAAAGAGAACAACAATCGAGGTGAACCAAGAGGCCTGTCGGAAATATTTTTTAATGGGTGGAAATTGAAACGGTTTTTTGGGAACCTTTGAAATCGCAGTTTTTTCCTCGCGTGATTCCGTGTAAACCTCCTGGTCGATGAGACGCTGCTCTATGAGGTCGGGAGAGGCATGGGCGGTCTCCTCGTGTGTATCGGACTTTTCAACGGAGGGGAGGTCCTTCTGGGTTTCCGTTGTCGATTGTTGAAGTTTTTCTTTAATGAGTGGAGTCACATCAGGAAAGAGTTCTCCCAAATAGGAGACCAGCTCACGGGGCGAAAAATCGGGATGCTGTGTTACAAGGTATTTGGTTAGTTCTCTTTGAAATTCCTCCGCGGTCTGAAATCTCTTCGTCCGATCCTTGGCGAGTGCCCTGAGAACAATCTGGTCGAGGCTTCGTGAAATCTTCTTCCGGCGGGAGGAGGGAAGGGGGACATGACCTTTTTTAACATTATGAATCGTCTCCTTGTTGTTTTTTCCCTTGAAAAGTCGCTCGCCGGTCAACAGCTCAAAAAGGATGATTCCTAACGAAAAAATGTCAGCTCGGTAGTCCAGTCGTTCCCCTTCCGCATGCTCCGGTGACATGTAGGCAAACTTGCCCTTCAAAATTCCGGAATCAGTGGTGGAGACCTTGGTCTTTGCCTTGGCAATGCCGAAATCGATGATCTTCACGGTGCCGGAGGTGGAGAGGATGATATTCTGGGGGCTAATGTCACGGTGGACGATGTGGAGCGGGTTTCCCTCCAGATCCGTCTTGCGGTGCATGTAATCAAGTCCATTCGCCACCTCGGAGCAGAGCCAGACGGCATGGGAGACCGGGATCTTTTTGTTGAGTGTCTTGAGCCTCTTCATGATCTGGGAGAGGGTCTTGCCGGGGACGTATTCCATGACGATGAAGTAGTCATCAGCCACTTTTCCAAGATCATAGACCTGTGCGATGTTGCCGTGGGAGAGCATGACAGCAATCTTCGCCTCATCCACCAGCATCTCAACAAACTCAGGTGAAGCAGCGATTTGGGGCAAGATCCTCTTGATGACGACCGGCTTTTCAATGCCTTGGGAGTCAAGGGCCCGGCCGCGGAAGATCTCCGCCATTCCCCCTTGCGCGATCTTCTCAAGGAGTTGGTATTGGCCGAATTCGTTGGTTGGCAGGTCGCTCATAACTGATGCTTTAAACCCAAAAGCCATTTTTCAACACGCTCATTATAACAGAAATAGGGCTTATTTAAATTATCTTTTTGTTATAGTATGTTAGCATCTTAATGGGACAAATGAGCCGATAATTTTGGTATAAGGACTTAAAACAAGGCCAATGGCTGAATCAAGCTCCCAGGAAAAGACCGAACAACCGACCCCCAAACGGCTCCGTGACGCCCGTAAAAAGGGGCAGGTCTATAAAAGCCGGGATATGGAGACGGTCATGGTGATGATAGCCGCCTTTGCTACCCTCGCCCTGAGCCTGCCCTACGTTTCGGCCGAGCTGAAGACGTTGATGGAGAACAGCTTCAAGGCGATTGGACAGAGCGATTTTGAACCGAATCTCATAGCGGATCTTGGACGCGCTTCTCTTATCACCCTGATCAAGGTCTCCGCCCCGTTGCTGGCGACCGTCTTTTTAGTGGCGGCCCTGATCGGATTTCTTCAGGTGGGGCCTGTTTTTTCGGTTGAACCGCTCAAGCCCCAGACGAAACGGCTCAATATGGTTGAAAATCTCAAGAATCTCCTTAAGCCAAAGATCCTGTTTGAGCTGGCCAAAAATATTTTCAAGGTTGTTGTCGTTTTTGCCATTGCCTATTTTGTTTTGAAATCGCTGCTTGAACCTTTTCTCATGACTGTGACTGTTCCCCTGGGAGGTTCAGCCCGGTTTGCGGGACTGATACTGATTCGCTTTCTGGTGAGATTTTTCATCTTCTTCATCATTATTGCGATTATCGATTTGATGATGCAGCGGCGCGAATTCATCAAGAACCTCCGGATGACGAAAGAAGAGGTGAAAAGGGAATATAAGGAGGATGAGGGGGACCCCCTCATTCGATCGCAGCGTCGCCAGATCCATATGGAGATGGCGATGGGGGATACCCGCCAGGCGGTCCGCCAGGCGGACGTTGTTGTGACAAACCCGACCCATCTTGCGATCGTTATCAAATACAATCGTGAGGAGATGGTTGCCCCCCAGATCGTTGCCAAGGGGCAGAGACTTTTTGCCGAGCAGATCCGCGCCTATGCAGAGGAGTTTGGGATACCGGTCGTCCGGAACATTCCACTTGCCTGGTCGCTGATCGAACTTGAGATCGGCGATGAAATCCCCGAAAAACTATATCTGGCCGTGGCCGAGATCCTGACCTTTGTTTACCGGCTCAAGGAACAGAAGCAAGACCGGCCGAAGACGACTTGAGTTCGCAGCAACCGGTCGTTGTGTTACATTGCACGTTAGAGGTCTCAAACTCATCCCGTGGGTTGTCGTCGGCAAAGAGTTGACACTCAAAGTCGTTGGCACAGGCCGATGTTTCACACGCATCGGCATCGACCGGGCACCCTTCGGCAAAGCTGTTTGTCTCGGTACTGTCGAAATCGTCGCAGTCGTCACAATAATCGATTCCGTCGTTGTCAAAATCGGTGGCACATGCCTCCTCCCCGTAACATTCCGTTGTCTTAACGGGATCGAAGTCGTCGCAATCGGTGCAGATGCCAAAGTCATCGTTGTCGTTGTCCTGCTCGCAGAAATCGGCCATAGCGGTACTGTAGCATTCAGTTTGCACAAGGGCATCGTCGTCATCGCAGTCGATGCAGAGTCCAAAGCCGTCTGCGTCGTTGTCCTCCTCACAGAAGGCGTCACTAAAACACTCATAGCTGCTGTCCGGATCCCAGTCGTCGCAGTCGTCACACAGTCCGAAGCCGTCATTGTCGCTGTCGATCGCACAGAATTCATCCTCGTAGCATTCCACCGTGGAAGTCGCATCGCCATCGTCGCAATCGACGCAGAACGGGACCCCATCACTATCCCCATCGTCACCACAGGCGTCGTAGAGGTCCGGAATGCAGTCGCCGTCGGTGTCTTCGGAATCGGGTGTGCAGGCAAAATCACTGTCGCAGAAGTCGGGGACATCATCGTTGTCCGAATCCTCAAAAAAGGTGTCAAGCTGACTTTTAGCCCCTCCCAACCTCAGCGCCTGGAGCTCGCTGGACCAAAGGGACTCATAGATATCGGGCACGTTGTCGCCATCGCTGTCGAACTTGTCGGCATTCACGCAGCCGGTGTCGTTTTGAAAGTCACCCGCGTCAGTAACACCATCACCATCATCGTCCGTATCAGCCGAATCGGCAATCCCATCGTCATCCTGATCCACCTGCGTACAAATATCGATCGCCGAAACGACATTACTTCCCTGAACGTCGCCGCTCCCCAGATTGATCGCCGCTGTTGAGTTGTCATCATCCGCAAAGACAGGAATAGCCCCCTCATAACTGTTTGCAGAACAGCCCAGTGAGGCGACATAATTATCCGGGCAACCATTGCTATCACCATCGCTGCCGGAGAAGAGGGCGCAGTAGCAGAAACTCTCAAGCGGGAGGTCAATCGTGAAGCTGCAATCAGACCCAATCTTTTTCACACTGACTGTTCCATCATATCCGCTACAGCAGACCGAGACATCCCCACAGGCAAGCGTTGCTTTTTTGATTGTGAGGGCCTGATGAGGACTTTTCAGACGGACGCTCTGCAAGGAACTTGCCGAGACTGATCCCGTCATTGCTCGAGTTGCCCCAGCCGTTCCACTACTGCCGCATCCTTGCAAACTGACGAGAAGTAGGACAGCCAAGACAGCTACTCCATGATGGAATCGATACATAGAACCTCCTTGTGTAAGATTAGACTTCTTCTTAGTACTTTGACTCGTAATTACTATGACGTATATACAAAACCAAAAAAATCAACAAAATTACTCGCTCAGCACTAGTCCTGAGTAAATAAATTCGTCACCGAATTTATGAATCGAAGGACTTAGAGCAAAACAGGTGTTGTTAATCAAGAACTTTTCGCTTGCAAATGGGCTTAATTTAATGGAATCAAAGACACTTTTGTAAAAAGGAGGCGTATGGCTGTAAAAGAAATGCTGGAGGCGGGGGTTCATTTTGGGCACCAGACGAGCCAGTGGAACCCTGCGATGAAACCGTATATTTTCGGGGCGCGCAATGGGGTTCATATTATTGATCTCCAAAAGACCGATAAGCTTTTTGCCGAGGCCCGCCAGTTTATGTCTCGTGTTGTTTCCGAGGGTGGGAACCTTCTCATTGTAGGGACCAAGAGGCAGGCCCAGGCGGTTGTTGAGGATGAGGCAAAAAGGGCCCAGATGTTTTATGTCAACCGACGCTGGTTGGGTGGAACCCTTACAAATTTCAGGACGATCAAGGCCTCCATCGACCGACTGAAGGACCTTGAGAAGAAGAGGGACGAGGGATCGTTTGAAAAATTAACGAAGAAGGAACGTCTCGGGATTGAGCGGGAGATCCAGGACTTAAGCCGGTCTTTAGGCGGGATCAAGGAGATGACCCGTCTGCCGGCGGCCCTTTTTCTCATTGATGCGACGAAGGAACATATTGCTCTCAGTGAGGCGAATCGTCTCGGGATTCCCGTCGTTGCCGTAGCAGATACCGACTGCAATCCGGTGGGGGTCGATTACCTCATTCCCGGGAATGATGATGCGATCAAGTCGATTCGCTATTTCTGCAAGGAGGTAGCGGACGCCTGTCTGGAAGGGTTGGCGGAGAGAGATCTTGTCTTAAGTCGGAAGGTGAGAGGGGGAGAAACTGATGTGGAGACATTACCTCGTGAGCGCCTCATGGAAGGGAAGGGGCGTGCCTATGTCTCCAAACCGGATGCCTATGAGAAGACGGTTGATGGGGAGTACAGCCAGAAAGATGCTTATGAAGAGGTGACGAACAAGGAAGGGGAGTCTTCATGATGGTGAGTGCTGATCTGGTACGGGAGCTTCGGGAGAAGTCCGGCGCAGGGATCATGGACTGTAAAAAGGCCCTTTCCGAGACGAGGGGGAATTTGGCCGATGCGATCGATTATTTAAGGAAGGCAGGAGTGGTGAAGGCGGCCAAAAAAACAGGCCGTGCCGCTTCCGAGGGGCTCATTGGTGAAAAGGTTTCTTCGGACCAGAAAATGGCGGTTCTTGTCGAGGTGAATTGTGAGACCGATTTTGTCGCCCGCACGGATCAATTTCAAAATTTTGTCCGTCAAGTCGTTGATGTCATTCTGGAGAGTCATCCCTCCGACCAGGGTTCGCTTTTAAAGCAACGGATTCGCGAGGGGAGCCTGGAAGAAGGGTTGAAGATGATGATCAGCCAGCTGGGCGAGAATATGGCGATCCGGCGATTTTTTCTTATGAAGGCAGAATCGGGGGAAAGGATTGGCCATTATTTGCACGCGGGTTCCAAGATAGGTGCGTTGGTCAGGATTCGCAGCACCAAGATTGGTGAGGAGGTCTCCCGTGAGCTGGCGATGCATCTGGCGGCGATGCATCCATTGTATCTGGATCGCCAGTCGGTTCCTGAGGAGGTGTTGCAAAAAGAGAAGGAGATTTTAAAGACCTCTCCTGAGCTTGCGAAAAAGCCCTCCGAACTTGTCGGAAAAATCATTGAGGGAAAGTTGGTACGCTATTTCAGTGAAAACTGTTTTCTGGAACAGCCATTTATCAAAGATACGACCGGTAAACGGACGGTGGCGGGTTACTTAAAGGAAAAGGATTCTGAGGCCCGGGTCCTTGAGATCGCGCGTTTTCAGGTAGGTGAGGGCGTTTAATTTTACACTTCAATCATGGTGGATCGCTCTAATCCAGGGAAGAAGGTAACGGCCGGTGCCGCCTATCGGCGTATCTTGCTCAAACTTTCCGGAGAGGCGATGGCCGGTCCAAACGGCTATGGAATTGATCCTGCCAAGGTAAGGGGCCTGGTTCGTGAACTGACAGATATCCACCGTCTCAAGAGTCAAATCGCTATTGTGATGGGGGGGGGTAATATTTTCCGTGGGAAAAACGCCCCTTGGATGGATCGGGCGACGGCTGATTACAGTGGTATGCTTGCGACGGTCATCAATGCGATGGCGCTTCAGGATGCCCTTGAAAAAGAGGGGGTCTTTACGCGTGTCCTCTCGGCCATTGAGATGCAACAGTTGGCAGAGCCGTATATCCGCCGGCGTGCGATGCGTCACATGGAAAAGGGGCGGATCGTGATCTTTGCGGGAGGAACCGGTAATCCATATTTTTCCACTGATACAGCAGCCGCCCTTCGGGCGATGGAGATCCACGCCGATGTAATTCTGAAGGGAACGAAGGTTGATGGGGTTTACAGTGACGATCCGGTCCGCAACAAAAATGCCAAGTTCTATCCAAAACTCCGCTATCTGGACGTCCTCAAGAAGAAGCTTGGGGTGATGGATTCAACCGCCATCTCCCTCTGCATGGATAATCACCTTCCGATCGTGGTTTTCAACCTGTTTCAAAAGGGAAATTTGCGTCGTGTGGTGCAAGGCGAAAAAATAGGAACCCTCGTCGGTTCCTGAAGGGTTAAGGAGGGTTCGTATGTCTTCACAAAAAAATCTTGAAGAGGCGCGCGTCAGGATGGGCAAGGCGATTGAGGCGCTTAAGGGGGAGTTCGCAAAATTGAGGACCGGCCGGGCGTCGCCTAATCTGTTGGATCATGTCGTCGTTGATTGTTATGGCAGCTCTATGCCGCTGAACCAGATCGCTTCACTCTCCATCCCGGAAAGCAGGACGATCGTAATTACTCCGTGGGATAAATCAACGCTCTCAGAGATCGACAAGGCAATTAAAAAATCCGATTTAGGCTTGAACCCGATCAATGATGGAAAGGTGGTCCGGATCGGCTTGCCCTCTCCAACGGAAGAGAGGCGAAAGGAGCTTGTCAAGCAGGCGAAAAAGATGGCGGAGGAGGGGCGTGTTGCGGTTCGCAATGTCCGACGGGAGGCGAATGAGGTTGCGAAGAAGCTGCAAAAGGGCGGGAAGATCTCGGAGGATGAGCTTCGAAAGGGAGAGGTGGAAATCCAGAAGTTGACCGATCAGTTTACCAGTCAGGTCGATCAGCTGCTGACCCATAAAGAAAAAGAGATTATGGAAATTTGACTGCGTGAAACCTGACTTTAAAAAACTTCCCCAGCATATAGCGATTATCATGGATGGAAACGGTCGATGGGCAAAGGCTCGTGGTCTGCCCCGTATTGAGGGACATCAACAGGGGGCTGAGCGAGTCGATGAGATCGTCACTGTTTGTCGTGAGTTGGGGGTTCGATACCTGACCCTCTACGCCTTTTCGATGGAGAATTGGGCCCGTCCCAAGGATGAGATTGCAGCGCTGATGATGTTGCTCAAGCATTTTTTAGTGACGAAGAGAGAAAAGCTTCTCAAGAACGAAATTCGTCTTGTCTCGATCGGTGACACCGAGCGGTTTCCACCGGATGTGCTGCAGACCTTGAGAGAGACCGAGGAGATGACCCAGTCTTGTACCCGAATGGTCCTTAATCTGGCCCTCTCGTACAGCTCTCGTGATGAGGTGATCCGGGCGATTAATACCATTCTGAAAGAGAAGGAGAAGGGGACTTTCAGGGATAATTTTATTTCGGTCGAACGCTTCTCTGACTATCTGGATACGTCTGGTATGCCGGACCCCGACCTGATCATACGAACCAGTGGGGAGAACCGGATCAGCAATTTTCTTTTGTGGCAGGCCGCCTATGCGGAGCTCTATTTCACGGAGACTCCTTGGCCCGATTTTGGCCGGGAGGGCCTGTACAAGGCGATTGGTGATTATCAGAGTCGTGAAAGGCGTTTTGGCAAGACCTCGGAACAGGTTCGGTCTTAAAAGAGAGCACTTATGTTTATCAAGAGGGTCATTTCGTCACTCCTTCTCGTGCCAGCCCTTCTGGTTGTCCTTTTCAGTCCTTGGGTTTTTTTCTTCAAGATGGTGGTGTTTATCGCACTGACTCTTGGGCTCCGCGAGTTTTTCAATATGGAAAAGTTCGGTTCTGGAGAACGACGGATCGGCTATCTTCTGGGGTGTGGTCACATTCTTTTCCTTCTTTTTTACCCTTGGAACGGGGCAACCTTGTTTTTGGAAGAGATCCTCCTCGTTTTGCTTGTGTTCATCTCCACTCTTTTTGTTCATGCGGGTCTTCAGGGGATTGGAAAAAAAATCGGTCTGATGTTTCTGGCCATTTTTTATATTGGAACTCTGGGATCGACGGTCGGCCTCCTGAGAGATTTTCCGGACGGTGCCTATTGGGTGCTGTTGCTTTTGGCCCTCACATGGCTCAATGACACCTCGGCCTATTTTTTTGGGCATTGGTTTGGGAAAAGGAGACTTGCCCCGCTGATCTCCCCCGGCAAGACGGTTGAAGGGGTTATCGGCGGTTTTATCGGCAGCCTGCTGACCTTCGGTCTCTTTCATCGCTTTTGGAACCTTTCGCTCTCCTGGAGGTCGGGGTTCGTTCTGGTTTTGTTGATTAGCCTTTTCGGCCCTCTGGGGGATCTCTCGGAATCGCTCCTCAAAAGGAGTTCTGGCGTAAAAGATTCGGGGGTTCTCATCCCGGGTCATGGGGGTATTTTGGACCGAATCGACGCCTTGCTCTTTAATGCCCCCGTAGTGTATGCCTTCGCCTCCTGGATTCATTGGAATAGTATGAGAATAGAATGAAACGACTCGCTATACTTGGTAGTACAGGATCAATTGGACGGCAGGCACTTGATTTAGTGGCCCGTCACACGGACCGGTTTGCGGTTGAAGCACTTGTGGCCGGTGAAAACCTTGACCTCCTCTCAAACCAGATCCGACAGTTTCATCCACATCTCGTTTCTGTGAGACGGGAGAGTGATGCCCGAATCCTCCGGTCGGCGTTTGGTTCAGGGCTTAGGGTTTTGTCGGGAGAGGAAGGGGCGGTCGAGATCGCCGTTGAGTCGAATGCCGATTTAGTCCTTTCCGCAATCGTTGGGGCCGCCGGCCTTAAACCGACGTACGTCGCGCTCCGAAAGGGGAGGGATGTTGCACTGGCCAACAAGGAGAGTCTGGTTATTGCTGGTGAATTGATGACGCGCGAGGCGCAGAAATCGGGAGCGAAGATACTGCCGGTTGACAGTGAGCACAGTGCAATTTTTCAATCACTCCAGGCCGGGCGCTACGAAGAGGTGAGTCGTCTGATCCTTACGGCGTCGGGTGGCCCTTTCTTTACGCGCTCCAGAGATTCCATGGCGACCGTCACGGTCGAGGAGGCGCTCAAACATCCCAACTGGACGATGGGTTCCAAGATTACGATTGATAGTGCCACCCTCATGAACAAAGGGCTCGAGGTGATTGAGGCGCGATGGCTTTTTGGTTTTTCCGTGGGTCAGATCGATGTCCAGATCCATCCGCAAAGTATTATCCATTCGATGGTAGAGTATAAAGATGGTTCGGTGATTGCCCAGATGGGGATGCCGGATATGCGTTGTGCCATCTCCTATGCCTTGGCTCATCCGGAGAGGATCGAATCGGGTGTGGAGAGACTTGATCTCTCCCGGATTGGGTCGCTCACCTTTTTTCCACCCGATCTGGAAAAGTTTCCTTGTCTGAAACTTGCGTTTGAAGCGGGTCGGAAGGGTGGGGCGGCCCCAGCCGTTTTGAATGCGGCCAACGAGATCGCTGTGGGCCGCTTCTTAAAAGGGGAGATCGGATTTTTGAAAATCGCACAATTGGTCGAAACAGCCCTGGAGAAACAGGGCGATGGAGATCTTCGTTCCCTGGAGGAGCTTGTGCAGATTGATCGATCGGCCAGGGAGTTGACGGAGACGCTTCAATGACCCTCTTTTATTTTATCATCGCGTTGGGGATCCTGATCTTTATCCACGAGCTGGGGCATTTCCTTGTTGCCAAGAAGAGGGGCATAGGCGTTGAAAAGTTCTCCTTGGGTTTCGGTCCCAAACTGGTCAGTTTTAAAAAGGGAGAAACGACATACATGGTCTCCGCCCTTCCGCTGGGGGGGTACGTCAAGCTACGCGGAGAAGAGCCCCAGGAATCGGAACCAAATGATCCGACCTCTTATGCCGCGCGTCCTCTCTCCCACCGGTTGAGTGTTGTTTTTGCGGGGCCGTTCATGAATCTACTCTTGGCCGTCCTGATCATGCCGGTTGTCTTTATGATCGGTCGGAGCGAACCGCAATTCTGGCAGGAGCCCGCAATGGTCACGGCGGTCCGTAGAGACTCTCCAGCTCAAAAAATTGGGATCGTCTCGGGGGATCGTATTGTAGCGATTGACGGCAAGGAGATCGGGGCGTGGCGCGAGCTCATGAATGAAGTTTTGATTCGACCGGAACAGACGATCGAGGTGGAATGGGAGCGCGGTTCCGAGCGCATTCGGAGAGAGGTGACGGTGGCCAAGGACCGGGAGACGCGCGGAGGATATCTTGGTATCGAGCCGATTTTTTTCATCGGGAATGAGGCGATTGTCGATGGAGTGATTCCCGGAAGCCCGGCGGAAAAGGCGGGCCTCCAATTAGAGGACGAAATTTTGGAGATTGATGGGAAGCCGGTGAGTGACTGGGTTGATATGTCTGAAAAGGTCGGCCTGGCTGCAGGGAAGACGGTCCAGATTCTTTTCAGGCGCTCTGGCGAGGCCCAAGAGGTCGGGCTGACGCCGGTTCGTGACGAAGGGAGCGGTCGCTGGATGATCGGGATCCGGAAAGATTTTGAAAAGAGGGCCGGCCCACAGGTGATGCGAAAATACCCGTTTTTTGAGGCGATCCGGCTTGGGACTGAGGAGAATCTGAAGCTCTCCGGTCTCACGGTGACTATTTTGGGGCGATTATTGTCGTTTCAGCTCTCCTACAAAACGCTGGGGGGACCGATCCGCATCGCCCAGGCATCGGCTGCCGCCGCCAAGAGTGGCCTTTCCCATTTCCTTTATTTCATTGCCTTTCTCTCGCTGCAACTCGGCATCCTGAATTTTCTTCCGATCCCCGTTCTGGATGGGGGGCATATCCTCTTTATGGGGATTGAAGCGGTCATCAGGCGACCTGTTTCCAATCGCCTGCGCATGGTGGCGGACCAGGTCGGTTTTGCCCTCCTGTTGACCCTCATGGCGCTCGTAACGTTGCACGATGTTGATTCCGTCTGGGGGTTTGGAAAGATCCTGGAGTGGGTCAAGACTTTATTGTGATAACCTCTCAAAAAGGTCCAGATGCAAGGCAGGCCAACGAGGCGCGACGCAGGCGTACTTGCGGTTGTACGTTGAGGAGCGTCCGAGGCGGCCAACGCTGCAGATGGGCCTTTTTCAGAGGTTATTTGTGAAGATTTTAGCGGTTGATACCTCTACACTGACCGGTAGCGTTGCCCTCCTCTTTGAGGAGGAAAAACAACTCAAAACTATTGGTGAGATCACCCTCTCGGTTTCTACCGTCCATTCCGAACGGCTCCTCCCTGCCCTTCAACGCCTCCTGGAAGAGGCCGGAGCCTCTCTCGCCGAGATCGACCTTTTTGGTGTGGCGCACGGCCCCGGCTCCTTTACAGGCCTTAGGATCGGGATGGCAACGGTTCAGGGGCTCTCTCTCTCGACTGGAAAGCCGGCCATTGGTGTCTCCAGTCTCGAGACGCTCGCGATGAACGCCGTTCTTCATGACGGTTTGGTCGTGCCGATGTTCGATGCACGACGGGGAGAGGTCTACTCGGCCGTTTACAAGGCGAATGGTGCGAGGCGGAGGGGGCTCGAATCGGTTGAACCGGAGGTCGCTGTTTCCCCGGAAAAATTTCTGGAGCTCCTTTCTTTGAGGGATGAGCCGACCTTCCTCATGATTGGGAGGGGGGCCGAGGTCTATCGAACAGTCATCCTTGAGAGGTTGGGGTCAAGGGCGCTCTTTGCCCCGGCCTTGCTGAACATCCCCCGTGCCTCCCATGTCGGTTTGTTGGCTTGGGAGGGCGCTTCTGAGAACAGACCGGCTCGTGAAAATCCTCTTTCACCACGCTACCTTCGGAGCGCCGAAATAACATTTCCAAAACCCACCAAAATTTTAGGCAACCATTTCGGGTAAAAGGCGATAATCTAACCAGATGTATTGTTCATTATTTTTACAAAAGCAGGAGGTACTATGTCGTTAACAGTTGCTGACAGAATCGTTGACTGCGAGATTTGTTGGACGCAGAGAGAGTTGCCAGCAATAGCTCCACGTGTTGCGAGGATGGCCATCACCGAACCCTCGGCAGCGTTGGCTCGTCTCACTGCCAATACCCCATTTACGGTTGGAAGCTATATGAGGATCGCTGCCTTTTTTGGCGCTATTGCGGCGGCGGGCTGGCTTTCCTCAAGATCTAAAGGTTAGTAATATCTGAAATCTTAAAAGGGGGATTTCATGGCGACAGGCCCCACACGCTTTCAACTCACCCTCTTTCAAAAGGTTGCTTGACAAGAATTTCTAAAAAATGCGAGATTTCAATAACTTATAGGACAACCAGGAGAATTTTTGATGACCCAGAAAATGATTTTTGAAGGCGTTGGAGGATCTGGGGGTTGAGTATCTCTTTGGCTACCCGGGCGGCGTTGTTCTTTATATCTATGATGAAATCCACAAGCAGAAAAAAATCAAACATATTTTGGTTCGCCACGAGCAGGGGGCAACCCACATGGCGGATGGTTATGCCCGTGTGACCGGAAAACCAGGTGTTGTTCTTGTAACCTCTGGTCCTGCGGCGACCAATACCGTAACCGGTTTAACGACGGCGATGATGGATTCGGTCCCGATCGTCTGTTTTACTGGTCAGGTGCCGGTCCAACTGATCGGCAATGATGCGTTTCAGGAGTGTGACATCGTCGGGATCACCCGCACCTGCACAAAACACAACTATCTCGTGAAGGATGTGAAGGATCTCGAGCGGATCATCCATCAGGCGTTCTACATCGCAACGAGCGGGAGGCCGGGGCCGGTGCTTGTCGATATCCCGAAGGATGTCAGCATGGCGATGACGGAGTATCAGGGGATTAAAAAAGTTGAGCTTCGAGGCTACAAGCCCAAGAAGGTTCCCGCCCAAGGGCCACTGGAGGAGGCGGTTGAGTTGATTTTTAAGTCAAACAAACCGGTTCTCTATATGGGGGGTGGCGTTGTGGCCTCCGGGGCCTCCGGCATTGTAACGGAATTCGCCGATCTTTTGGGTATTCCAGTTACGATGACGCTGATGGGGCTCGGTGGTTTTCCGGGCGATAATCCGCTTTGTTTGGGGATGCTCGGGATGCATGGCGGTTATTGGGCGAACATGGCGATGAACAACTCCGATCTCCTGATCGCGCTCGGTCCACGATTTGATGATCGTGTGACGGGCGATCTCAAAAAGTTTGCGGTTCATGCGAAAAAGATCCATCTGGATATCGATGCCAGCTCGATTGGGAAGATCGTCAATGTTGATATCGGCCTCGTCGGAGATGCCAAGGAAGTCGTGAGCAAGATCGTTTCCCTTGCAAAGAAAGATCCCGAACGGGTGCGCAGGTATCGGAACAGTCTTAAGCCGTGGAAAGAGCAGATCCAGAGGTGGCAGAAGGAACATCCCCTCTATTACCCGCAGGAGATCGGTGGTACTCTTCGCCCCCAGTATGTCATCCAAAAAATTTATGAGGCAACAAAAGGGGAGGCGATCATCACGACCGATGTTGGTCAGCACCAGATGTGGACGGCGCAGATCTATAAATTTAATGGCCCCCGCCGCTGGTGCACATCGGGAGGACTTGGAACCATGGGCTTTGGACTCCCTGCCGCGATCGGGGCCCAGCTCGCTTATCCTAACGATACCGTTTTCTGCATTTCAGGAGATGGGTCCATCCAGATGAATATCCAGGAGCTCGCAACGGCGGTTCAAAACAAACTGCCGGTCAAGGTGGCGATCATCAACAATTTCTATCTGGGGATGGTTCGGCAATGGCAGCAGTTCTTTTATGAACGGCGGTATTCAGAATCGGAGATGCTCGCGATGCCCGACTTTGTAAAATTGGCGGAGAGTTATGGGGCGGTCGGTTTTTTGGTTAAAAAACCGTCAGAGGTTGAGACGGTTTTGAAGGAGTCGCTCAAGATTAAAGACAGGCCGGTTCTCATCGATTTCCATGTGGTGAAGGAAGAGAACGTTATGCCGATGGTCCCGGCGGGCAAAGGATTGGATGAGATGTTGTTAGCATAGGGGGAAGGGTTAGCGATAAGGGCAGGGAAATTCTATGGAGAAAAGACACACGATCTCTGTTTTGGTCGAAAACGAATTTGGTGTCCTGGCCCGGATTGCGGGACTCTTTGCGCAGAAGGGGTACAACATTGAAAGCCTCTCGGTCTCGCCGACAACCGATGCAACCCTCTCACGAATGACGATTGTGACGGTTGGAAACGATCATGTTGTTCAACAGATTATCAAACAGCTGGATAAATTGATTAACGTACTTCGGGTGGAAGATCTTTCACACGAGAAGCATGTGACCCGGGAGCTGTTTCTTGTTAAATTAGAAGGTCGATCACGCTCTCGGTCCGAGGCGGAAAAGCTTGCGCTGGAGATGGGGGGAAAACTGATCGATTACAGCGCTGCAGCATTCGTTGTCGAGGTGACCGGAAACGAGGAGGAAGGGACTTCCTGCCTTGAGAAACTTAAAAAGCAGGGGATTCTTGAAGTCGTAAGAACGGGCGTAATCGCCGTTCAGCGGGGTGAGCATGTCCTCGTCTCTCCGAAGGAGAAATTATAATGGTTAAGGAAGGGTATCCTTTTCTCTTGGCGGGGCTCCTTTTAGCCGTCCCCTTCCTGGTTTGGGGCGGGCCTTGGGGTTTGTTGGCCCTTAGTATTCCGTTTTATGTGGTCTGGTTTTTTAGAAATCCCAGGAGAGTGCCCCCTTCCGATGAAAAGAGTCTGCTGTCACCTGCTGATGGGAAAATCATTTTTGTGGGAGAGGTCGAGGAGCAGAGATATCTCGAAAAGAAGATGCAAAAGGTCAGCATCTTTATGTCTCCTGTTGATGTCCATGTGAATCGGATTCCGATCACCGGCCAGATCAAGGGGATTTATTATAACAAAGGGAAATATTTCTCTGCCTTCAAGGAGAAGGCGTCTCTTGATAATGAACAGAACGCCGTTTCGATGGAGTCGACAGGGGGGTATCCGATCCTCTTTGTCCAGATTGCCGGTTTTTTGGCAAGAAGGATTGTTTGTTATCTGAAAGTAGGTGATAATGTCCGTCGCGGTGAGCGGTATGGGCTGATTCGTTTCGGTTCACGAATGGATGTGTATATGCCGACCGATTTTAAGCTGACTGTCAACCTGGGGGAGAGAGTACGGGGTGGTGAGACCATCCTGGGGAGGCTTTTATGAAAAGGATTCCATTGTCGCGAGGAGTGGCTCTGCTGCCAAATCTGTTCACGACCGGCAGCCTTTTCTGCGGTTTTTATGCGATGGTTCGTGCGATCTCAGGTGATTTTTTTGATGCGGCCCTGGCGATCGGTTTCTGTTCCCTCTTTGATATGCTCGACGGCCGGATTGCCCGGATGACAAAGAGCGAGAGCGATTTTGGGGTGGAATATGATTCGCTGGTTGATCTCTCCTCTTTTGGCATTGCCCCCGGTATCCTCATTTATGTCTGGAGCCTTGCCGATTTTCAGCGCATCGGCTGGCTTGCGGTCTTTTTGTATGTCGCTTGTGCTGCCCTGCGGCTTGCCCGGTTTAATGTCCAGCTGCAGTCGGTTGAAAAGAAACGGTTTCAGGGGCTACCCACTCCCGCTGCTGCCCTTTTGCTGGCGAGTCTTGTCCTTCTCTACGAGAGTGGATATGGACCGGACGGATTTAAAGGGTCATTGAGTGTTGGATTGACCTTTCTCTTAGGACCCCTCATGGTCAGCCAGATTCGATATCGGAGCTTCAAAGATCTTGATCTGAAGAGCCCAAACGCCTTTTATTTTCTCGTAGCAGCGGTTGGATTAATTCTTGTCCTCGCCCTTCATCCGGAGTTCATGCCTTTTATTGTTTTTTCTACGTATGTCCTTTCAGGTCCGGCAGAGGAGATTTTGTTCTTAAGGAAGAAGGCGGGCGAGGCCGTTTCTGCAAAATTGCGTCGAAAACACTGGCCAAAGGCAAATCTGGTCTCGCTTGAGGGGAAGAGAAGGGAATCATACCATGAGGGATCGGGTAAAGATCTTTGATACGACCCTCCGCGATGGGGAACAGTCGCCCGGTTACAGCATGAATCTTGATGAGAAGCTTCGGATGGCCCACCAGTTGGCCCGTCTGGGGGTGGATGTCATCGAGGCCGGTTTCCCGATCGCCTCACCGGGGGATTTTGAGTCCGTTCGTCGGGTCGCGGAGGAGGTCAAGGGGCCTATTATTTGCGGTCTTGCACGGGCAAATTCACTCGATATTGACCGGTGCTGGGAGGCGGTCAAGATTGCGGAACGACCCAGGATTCACGTCTTTCTCGCAACCTCTGATATTCATCTAAAACACAAATTGAGGATGACGCGGGATGAGGCGCTTGAAGAGGCGGTGAAGGGGGTCCAGTTGGCCAGGAGCTTTACGCAGGATGTCGAGTTCTCTGCGGAGGATGCCACCCGGAGCGATCCGGACTATCTGGCCGAAGTTTTTCAGGCCGTCATAGAGGCAGGGGCGACGACGCTGAATGTCCCCGATACCGTGGGATATACCTTCCCGCTGGAATATTCGAAGCTGATCCACTTCCTGAAGGAAAAAATTCCCAGTAGTGGACAGGCGACGATTAGTGTTCATTGTCACAATGATCTGGGGCTCTCCGTTGCCAACTCGCTGGCGGCGGTCCAGGCCGGTGCCCGGCAAGTGGAATGCACGATTAACGGAATTGGCGAGAGGGCGGGAAATGCCTCTTTGGAAGAGATTGTGATGGCGCTTAAGGTTCGTGAGGAGGCGCTGGGCCTGGAGACAGGGATTGAGACAACGCAACTCTACCCCGCAAGCCGCCTCCTCGCCCATATCACCGGTATTGGAGTCCAGCCAAACAAGGCGATCGTTGGAGCAAACGCCTTTGCCCACGAGTCAGGGATCCATCAGGCCGGCCTGCTGAGGTCCGAGTTGACTTATTCGATCATGACGCCCGCCCAGGTTGGCCTGACGGCGCACCAATACGTGATGGGAAAACACTCGGGGCGGAATGCGTTTCGAGAAAAGCTCAAGGCGATGGGACATGAGCTTACACCGGAACAGTTTGAGAGTGCCTTCATAAAGATGAAGGAGCTTGCCGATAAAAAGAAACGGGTTTTTGATGAGGACATCGACGCGATTGTGGCGAGTCTGCTGACTCAAGGAGAGGAGAGATACTCGCTTGAGGAGATCAGAATTCAGAGCGGAACCCGCATGATACCAAAGGCAACCGTGATACTACGGGTGAATGGCAAGCGACGGATGGCCTCAGCAAAGGGTGATGGACCAGTCGACGCCGCCTTTTCGGCAATTAGAAAACTGACCAAGTTCAAAGGGGCCCTTTCCAAATTTAATATTAATGCGGTGACGGGTGGGACGGATGCCCAGGGAGAGGTGACCGTTGCCCTGGAAGAGAAAGGGAAGACAGTTCGTGGCATCGGTTCGCACACCGATATTGTCATTGCTTCCGTAAAGGCGTTTCTTGTGGCGCTCAATCGGCTTGATTCAACCTCTAAACGGCTTCATCCGCAGGAGGGGGTTTAGTTCTCTAGTCAGCAAGTTTCGATCTTGCATAAAGCCAGGTGACAAAAGCCAGCGATGCCCCAACCGCTTGGGATGTGAGTGTGTAGGCGTCGAACGGATTTTTGAATCGCCAGGCGACCTTTTTTGTTACAGAGCAGGCGATCCTGTGAGTGGCCAGTGCTGTTGTTCCTCCCAGCACAGAGCCTGCGAGGAGAAAAAGAGGCAGCCTGGAGTTATCAGATTTCGATTTTTCTAGAGAAGGGACCCCAAAAATATACTGCGTTAATATAAGTGCCAAGGTGGCACCAATAAGGAGACCTACCAAGACGACGGGGATGTTATTTTTTTTGCCAAACTGCATAACACCATCCGACAATCTCCTTTTTACCTCTACAAGATCCGGTGTTAGGCGCACGGCTCCAAAAGGATATCCGGAAAGTGCAAATTTTTCTCCCATCCCGAATATATGACTCGCCTCTCGGGCAAGAAACCCTCTCGTAAATTGAGATCTTGATACGGCATCTTCCAGATAAGTACCGACGATTGGTGCCGTAAGGCTGGTACCAGTTTGTACAAGGAGTAACAGACCCGCTTCAGTGATAGGATGCTGACTTGGAAAATAATTTTCTAGTTTTGGCATAGGATCCTTGGTTCTCTTTCTGTTGTTATGTGCTCTATCGTAGGCGACAACCACAATTCCGCAGTTGCGGAATTGTGAAATCACCGTAACTCGCCTCATCTCTTCGTTGGCCTTCGGTCGGGACTCGTTCGACGTACCACCCAAGTACGCCTCACTCGCCCTCCCTCGACCGCCTCGATCTGAAGCGATTCCGGCAATTTACCTAAATTCCCCCGTCAGGAACTGCGGAATTTAGGCAAGAATTGGTTGTGGATTTTTTGAAGAATTTTAGTACCTTCTAGCTCATGGCAACCTGCTTTTCTTGTGGGAAGGAATTCATTCTGCAGGAGAAGGTTGGTAGAAGGGACACCTGCTCCGGTTGCGATGCCGAGATTCATTGTTGCTTTAATTGTGAGTTTTACGATGAACATGCCTACAACGAGTGTCGGGAACCCCAAGCAGATCGGGTATTAGACAAAGAGAGGGCCAATTTCTGTGATTTTTTTCAGTTAGGTAAACAGTCTCGGCATCGCCTCAAAAAAAGGGATGAGGTGGCAGAGGCGAAGAAGAAACTGGAGGAGTTATTCCGAAAGAGATAAAGATATTGGTGCTGCCAGGTGACGGGATTGGGCCGGAGGTGACGACAGCCGCTGTTCGCATTCTACAGAAGGTAGGGGGTGCTGACCTACCGCTACAGTTTGAAATGGCCGTTGTTGGCGGTGCCGCGATTGATACCACTGGCGTGCCATTGCCAGCCACTGTTTTAAAGGGTGCTAAAAAGGCGGACGCCGTTCTTTTGGGGGCGGTTGGAGGGCCGAAGTGGGATTCACTCCCTCATCAGGGGCGACCTGAACAGGCCCTCTTGGGGCTTCGTTTCGGTTTGGGACTTTTTGCCAATCTGCGTCCGGCCCACGTTTTTGATTCTTTGGTCCAGGCCTCGACCTTGAAGGAAGAGGTTGTGAGGGGGACCGATATTCTTGTCGTACGTGAGCTAACCGGCGGGATCTATTTTGGAACCCCAAGGGGGATCCGTCGTCGGGCAGGGAAGAGGGTAGGGTTTAATACAGAGATTTATTCTGTGCCTGAAATGATGCGGATTGCAAAGGTTGCCTTTGAAGCGGCACGACGGAGACGCAAAAAAGTTGTCTCCGTTGACAAGGCCAATATCCTGGAAAGCTCCATGCTCTGGAGAGAAACCGTCAGCCGGGTTGCCCGACGGTATCCGGATATTGAATTGGTCCATATGTATGTCGATAACTGTGCGATGCAGCTCGTGAGAAATCCCCTGCAATTTGACGTCATCCTCACAACGAATATGTTCGGTGACATCCTCTCTGATGAGGCGGCGATGCTGACCGGCTCAATCGGGATGCTCCCTTCGGCCTCTCTCGGTTCAGGGAAAAACAGTCTTGGACTGCCTCGTGGGATGTACGAACCGGTTCACGGGACCGCACCGGATATCGCCGGAAAAGGGCTTGCGAATCCGCTGGCGGCTATCTTATCTTCTGCACTTCTTCTTCGGTATTCATTGGGAGCGGATGACTTGGCCAGTCGTGTTGAGGAGGCGGTTCAGGTCGTGTTGCAGGAGGGGGGAAGGACATCGGATATCGGGGGAGGAGGAGTGAAGAGGTTCTCAACCTCCGAAATGACAGAAGCGGTTTTGGAAAGACTATGACAAAGAAATATAAAATAGGGGTGGTGGGGGCGACCGGGGCGGTCGGCCGCGAGATGGTCTCGATTCTGGGGGAGAGAAAGTTTCCTGTCGAGTGCCTGCGCCTTTTTGCCTCTGAGAAAAGTGTCGGTGAGAAGATGACCTTTTGTGGCAAGGCAATTTCGGTTGAACTCCTGCAGGAAAATTCGTTTCAAGGGGAGCAGATTGTCTTATTTTCCGCCGGGGGAACGGTTAGTCAACGGTTTGCACCGCTTGCAGCCGAGGCGGGAGCTGTCGTCATTGACAATAGCAGCGCCTTTCGGATGGCGGAGGATATCCCCCTCATCGTTCCCGAGGTCAATCCGCAGGATGTTGGTCAATACAAAAAGAGGCGGATCATTGCGAACCCCAACTGTTCGACGATCCAGCTCGTTGCGGTTTTAAAGCCTCTTCATGATGCGGCCGGTCTTCGTCGTGTCGTTGTTTCGACCTATCAGTCAACGGCGGGGGCGGGGCAGAAGGCGATGAAAGAGCTCTCCGAACAGGTGGTTGCCCTCTTCAACCAGAGGGAGATTGAAAAACGGGTTTTTCCGCATCAGATTGCGTTCAATTGTATCCCTCACATCGATGTCTTTCTCGACAACGGTTACACCAAGGAGGAGATGAAGATTGTGAACGAGTCCCGGAAGATTATGGGGCTCCCCACCCTTCGGATCACCTCAACGGCGGTTCGGGTTCCCGTTTTTTGCAGTCATTCCGAGTCGGTCAATGTGGAATTGGAGAGAAAATTGTCGGTTGCTCGTATTCGAGAGATCCTTTCCAAAGCACCGGGCGTTACGGTTTATGATGATCCGTCAAAGAACCAGTATCCGCTCGCTGTAGAGTCAACGGGAAAAGATGACGTCTTTGTCGGCCGGATCCGGATAGACGAATCGGTTGAAAACGGTTTTAACCTGTGGATTGTCTCTGACAATCTACGCAAGGGGGCTGCCTTGAACGCCGTGCAGATTGCCGAGTTGCTTGCCGAAAAATATATTTAGATTTATTTTTTTGTGACCGGGGGGCCTTTGTTTAAAAAAGTTGTCGTCCTAATCCTCTTCCTGGCGGGGGGGATTCTCTTTGCTTATCCCGACTCAGAGAGGGCACCCTCTTCCCTCTCTGAACCACCGCTGAACCTTGTCTCCTCACAGGCGGACTTCATGGTGATCGATAATGATAATTATCTTTTTGTAAGTTTTGGAAGCACCATTAAGAGGATTGATCTGGAAACCTGGACATTGGCTTCCGAGCAAGTGCCTGCACTACAGGACAACAGTAAAGAGACGGGTGGACAGGATCTCCGCGGCGATATCAAAGGGCTCTCACTTCGCGGGAGCACACTTTTTGCCGCCCAGGCAGATGGGGATCTCATTGTTATTAACTTGAGCAAGATAACCGAAAATCCACGTAGTATTGACCTGGGAAGTGACACGCTGGGGCAGGTGGTGGCCGATCAGGAGACTGCCTCCGATGATGACAAGCTCTATATTGCCGATACCACGAATAATGCCATCCTCATTTACGATATCAGTGATGAGAAGGTGACAACGACTATTTCACTCAAGGATGCACAGGGGACCGGCATTAAGCCGGTTGCGTTGACCTTGGCCCAGTTCCCAAGCGCCTCGAGCAACACCTCAACAGACACCCTCTATGTGACGACGGATAAGGGAAAGGTCTTCGTCATTGATGAAGGTTCTACGGCCGTGACCGCGACGATCACCCTCGCAACAACGGATAAAAGTCTCCCGGCATTGGCCACGTCCCCCGAACGAAATTTTCTCTTTGTCGTCAATTCAACCGACAGTTCCTTGCATGTCATTAATACGTTGAATGATACGGAGGTGGACACCAGCTTATCACAGTCCGGGACGAATCCGATCTCGCTGTCGCCGAACGGTTCACTCAAGGGGGTCGCTGTTACGAGTGTGACCGATCCAACGGACATCTATGCCTATGTCACAGGGTCCGGTGGAGTTTCTGTTGTGGATCTTGATTTAGGGACGAGCAGTTTTGACAGTTTTACCGTCAAGGATTTCAATGATACCGGCTCCAGTGATACAGAGGATAATCCCCTCCCACTCTCTTCTGCTCCCGGCCCGATTGTTACTACGTCTGGCAGTGAAGCCCGGTTATTTGCCTCGCTCTCCAATGCGAAAATTGCAATCATTCAGGACCATCCGTTTGTGACGATTCAAAGTACCTCTTTGGGGACGAGCTCTTTGACACAAGGAGGCTCTTTTACGATGACCTTCCAGGCGGATGAGGCGGGAACGTATACCGTCCGTGTCGGTGGCAATCGTACACAGAGCGGCACATCAGTTGATTCCGGAACGGTCAGTTCCGGTAATACTGATCAGACGACGGCCACAATCAATTATGATTCGAAGACATTTTCAGAAGGGACCAATCGCCTCTTTGTTTTTGTGACCGATAGTGAGGGAAACGTTGGGCGTGATGCCGTGGATATAACCGTCGATACTCCGCCGCCGGCGGTCACAATCCGTGAGGTCGGTTTTGGTAATGAGAGCCTGTATGTGACGTTTGATCGGCTAAGTGCCTCGGATGTGAGATCCTACCGGATCTATCTCGACAAGACGGACGCCTCGTTGGCAACCCTCTCTTCGGCCGGCTCCGTTTCACAACCGGCTGCAACGGAGTCAACGGTTACGGCAAAGATCTCCGGGCTGGATAATGGGGATCTCTATCAAGTTGGTGTCGAGGCGGTTGACAACGGTGGCAACGTTGGCTCCCGGACGACAACATTATCAGGAGGGGTAGCAGCATCAGGCCGTCCTGAGGCAACGGTAGGGGTTGCGGGTAGGGCAGGGGAGGCAGGGTGTACCTTACTTAAGGGAACCTTCCTTTTTCCGAGGTTCCAGAGAGGGGGGGGGCTAAAGATGCTTCCTAAGTCCTTCGATTCATAAATTCGGTGACGAATTTATTCACTCAGGACTAGTGCTGAGCGAGTAATTTGATTGATTTTTTTGGCTTTTCAGATACGTATGGTAATTACGAGTCGAAGTACTAAGATGCATCGTATCCTTCTTGGCCTCTTTCTCATGTTTACGTTGTATCAGCCGTCACTGAGAGCTGCCGAACTGACCCCCCAGTGGTGGTCATTCGAATTTAAGGGCTCCCTTTTTCTCCCAAAGGGGCAGTTGTTAAAAGACTTTTTAAACTGCTGCTATCCTTCAGGCTCGATGGAATTTGGACTCCTCATTGGTTCAAAATTGGGGGTTGAGGTGGGAGGGGGTTTTATGACGGCCAAGGCGAACTCGGTTGGCCGTACGAGTGGGCAGGTTGCCGCGGAGGAGTTTCGTTTGACCCTCATACCTCTCTATAACTCAGTGACCTTTCGGGCCGATTTCAAGGAGGATCAGATTCTTGTTCCCTATGTTAAGGTGGGGCCTGATTATGTCTTCTACCGGGAGAATGTCCAGGGGACGACCACCAAAGTGGTGAAATACGGGCTACATTTTACCGGGGGACTCCAATTTCTCCTGGAGGTTGTTGATGAGATCTCCCATTCCTTTGAGGCCGATGTGGGAGTCAATGATATCTATCTGACACTGGAGGGACGCTATAACTGGATTGATAGTTTTGGCAGTGGCGGCCTTGATTTAAGCCATTGGTCTGCTTCGGCGGGTTTTTTATTCGAATTTTAAAGAGGCATGTAGCCGTTTTGCCAACCACCAGTCGGACCACTGTTCCCTGAATCCTCGGAGTCGTTGGAAGAACCGTTGGGTGGGAACGGCCCTGTGGGGGCCCCCGGGGTGCCATTTGTCTGCCACTGATTGAAGGTGCCGCTACCGGGCGATTCCGTAAACCAGGCTTGTCGTTCCGCATCCTTGAGGAGGACATAGTTCATAGCCAGTTGATGGAGCTGTTCGGAGATCAGTTGGCGGATGTAAGGCAGGTCGTCTTGCTCCATATTGACAATCTCTGTCAGTTCGACAGCCGAAGCCCCTTCGCCGCCGTACTGTGTAAGGTAGGACTGCAAGCCGTTTAAATCCTCAATACCCGCCTCAATGCTCATCGTGGCACCGTTGTAGGCATTGGTGACATCCATGCCTCCGCCGCCATCCACAACCTCTTGCGTACCACTGCCAATCGTCGTGTTTGCCGTCCAGAGGGTATCATTACCAGCATCTCCGTAGAGCCGGTTTTCCCCGGTACCACCGTAAATATAGTCATTCCCTTCACCGGCAACGAGACGATCATCTCCTGCGGCGCCTCGGAGGATGTCATCACCCCCCTGTCCGTAGAACTCGACACGGTTATCATCGGTGACAGCTGCCGTATCATCGCCGGCGCCCAGATAGACGCGACTTTGATCTCCACCGACGGTGTAGACGAGATCGTCCCCTGAACCGCCTGAAATTTCAACGCTGACCTGCGAGTCAAGCCTCTGCCCGATATCAGAGAGCTGAATCTTAAGCTCTTCAAGGATGTCCATTCCACCCCGCAACACAAATTTGATTTTTGTCTCTCCCGATCTGTTCTTTCCCTCGAGGACAAGCGACTGACCGTCCTGAACAGCGGTCCATTGTTTCAACTCTTCTCCCTCGAACTGATCCAGCAGGTTGAAGGTTAGATCAGACTGATCCGAGACATCATACTCAATCGTACGGACCCCTTCACGTACCCGATCCTCTTCCTCGGGGAGATCATCGCGGTTAAAGGGGTTAATGACGGATGAGACATCCATTGCGCCGCTGGCCCAGCTGTCCGTTCCGGAAGCGATGTAGATGCCGGTTTCCGCATAACCGTAGGAATTGGTTGTCACGAGGCCTTGGGGATCAAAATTGACGAACTGTAAATTGGCTTCACCAAAAAAGTAGAGCTTCTTTTGTTCAAAATCAGGGATCAACAGACGACCGGTTCCTGATCCATTTTCAAAATCGATTCGAAGCGTTGAATCCTGACGGGAGACCCGGATCTCTCCTCCCTCTTCCGGTGCCTGGATAACATACGTCCCGCCACCGCCTGCCACTGAGCTTGTTTGGCCATTCGGTGTCAGTGTCATTGTCTGATAATTTCCCGTGGGGCCTCCCCACTGGACGCCCCCATTCCCTCCCACCGCCTGGGTTCCGACAGTTCCAGGAACACCACCATCACTTGCGGTCGCAGCGAGTCCAAGTGTGCTACGAACCTCAGATCGAAGTTGTGCGCTGTCAATAATGCCGTCATGATTGGCGTCGGCACTCCGACCGTTCCCCATCTGGACCAGACCGGGGTCTCCCAGCTGGAGCCCCAGATTTCGAAGCCGGATTTCATTGTCGTCGCTGATTCCGTCACCGTCTGTATCCAGACTCAAAGGATTGGTTCCATCCTCAATTTCGCGGGCATCAAGAATATTGTCACCATCAGAGTCCGGATCAAATCCATCGGGGAGTCCATCACTGTCCATGTCTTGAGACAATTGCTGTTCTAATCTGGGGATGATCTGTTCGATTTCAGACAGGAGCTGTTGGGCTGCCTGATCCCCTCCGGTTGCGAGCGGGCGTAACTGGTCTCTCAAGGCGATTAACTGCTGAAGTTGCTGTTGTCGTCTTTCGAGCGAGATCGATTCACTTCCGGGTGTTGGGATATCAGCGGCCCCGGTCCCAACCGTCGTTGAGATAAGAACCGTCTCCTGATTTGGGCCACTGGTGATACCGACAAGAGGGCCGGATGAACCTCCCTCTGAAATTGGTTCGGCCGAATCTATTTCTATCCTCTCTGATCGATTTCCAACCGGATTAACAGCCAAGGTACTCTTCCTCCCTCTTTAATAGGATCGGCAACCTATAGCAGTCGAGTTGCCGGCCTTCCTACTGACTTAAGAGCAATTTGCATGCCATATTTTCAATGGGAGCATTATATAACAACATAAAATCATTGCAGTTTTTTATGGGTCTCGGTGCGGAGGTCATTCTCGCTGCGTTTTTGAGGACATCTTGGGGGGGCGAGACCCCATGAGTGCCATCTTGACTTTAAGGGGGAAAAGACATGAAAGAGGGCGCTGATGAATCGTATCATTGTTCAGGTTTTTTTTCTGTTTTGCCTCTCTTTTTCAAAATCTATTTTTGCCCAGGAAGGAACTCCGGAGAAGAACAGTTATAGTCAGGGAATCAGTGAGGCCCACGCATTGGCTGATCATGGGAAGATCGATCAGGCGATTGAAAAACTGAAAGAGCTCCTCATTGAAATACAGAAAGAGAAGATCAATCCGCTCCGTTTGAAATACGACCTGGCGAATCTCCTCTTTCTTCAGGGGCGTTACCAAGAGGCGGAAGTTGTCTACCGAGAGGTGGTCAAAATGGCCGAGGAGGAGAATGAACTGCTTCAAAGATCTCAGGCGCGTGTTCACCGGATGCAAGAACGAGAGACCAAAAAGACAGATCAAATGGCGATTAAATTGATTGAAATCGAAACCGCCTTAAATCAGGAGGAAAGGCCTGCTGCGGGCAGTCGCGAGTACCTTCAGAAAGTGCCACTGGAATCTCTTCATTACGAGAGGGCCGGGTCGCTTCTCTCACGTCTTCAGCTCCTCGAAAACAAAATGGCAGGGCAGATGTTAAATGAGGCGAGACAGATTTTTGATAGTCGTAAAGATTATCCAAAGGTCATTGAAATTCTAAAATCGATTGAGCAGGAATTTCCTGGCACGGACGAGATGTCGTCTGTCCTTATTCTGAGGCAGGAGACCGAAAAGAAATTAAAACGGAAACTGTTCTAGGAACTTTAAGTCCCTTCATCCCAGGAGGAGAGATATTTCTCCTGCTCCGGTGTTAGGTGATCAATGCCGACCCCTATGCCATTTAGCTTCAGACGTGCAATCTCCCGGTCAATCACTTCGGGGACCGCGTAGACCTTCTTCTCAAGCTTCTTGAAGTTTTGGAAGAGATACTCTGCCGAAAGAGACTGGTTGGCAAAGCTCATATCCATAACACTCGAGGGATGACCTTCAGCCGAGGCAAGGTTGATAAGACGTCCTTCCGCCAGTAGATTAATCTTTCTACCGTCCGCCAAGCGATGTTCCACGACATAGTCCCGGATGGCTCGCTTTGAAACGGTTATCGATTCAAGGGCAGGGATATCAATCTCAACGTTGAAGTGTCCCGAGTTCGAGACAATCGCTCCGTCTTTCATCTTTTCAAAATGTTCCTTCCGAATCACCGACTTGTTCCCGGTAACAGTGCAGAAAAAATCACCCAGCACGGCTGCCCGTTCCATCGGCATCGCTTCAAAACCATCCATGACCGCTTCGAGAGCGCGAATCGGATCTATTTCTGTGACAACGACTCTTGCTCCCATACCACGGGCCCGTGAAGCGAGTCCCTTGCCGCACCATCCGTAACCGCTGACCACGAAAACAGAGCCTGCCATGAGCCGGTTGGTTGCGCGAACAATACCATCAAGAGTGCTCTGTCCTGTTCCATAACGGTTGTCAAAGAGATGCTTCGTCAGTGCCTCATTGACGGCGACAATCGGATAACCAAGGACCTTGTTTTTCTCCATGCTACGGAGTCGGATCACTCCGGTGGTTGTCTCTTCAGTTCCACCGATCACTTCCGACATCTGGGAAGTCCTTTTCTGATGGAGAACGGAGACAAGGTCGGCCCCGTCATCCATCGTGACAGTCGGGTGACTGTCGAGAACCGCATTAATGTGCTGGTAATAGGTTTTTTCATCCTCCCCCTTGATGGCGAAAACCGGCATGTCGTGGCGAAAGGCCAGGGCGGCCGCGACATCATCCTGTGTGGAAAGGGGATTTGAGGCACAAAGGGCGACATGCGCGCCGGCCGACTTGAGTGTCACAGCCAAGTTGGCTGTCTCTGTCGTTACATGAAGACAGGCGGCAATCTTCAACCCCTTGAGTGGCTTTTCCTTTTCAAATCGTTTCTGGATCAGACGAAGGACGGGCATATTTTGGGCGGCCCATTCCATTTTTAAAATCCCCTGTTCCGCTAGCGATTTGTCTTTAATGTCGCATGACATAGGCATCTCCTTAATTAAGTTCCGGTTGATCACGAAGGGCTAACCGTTCATCATTTTTTAGGGATTTTCCGTTTCCCTTTTCATGCCGATACGACTCACCAAGAGTCCTTAACTGTTTAACACGATCGGTTGTTTCCCAGGTAAAATCGGTATCATTTCGCCCAAAATGTCCGTAAGAAGCAGTCTTCTGATAGATGGGACGTTTGAGCTTCAAGGTTTCAACAATTGCTGCCGGCTTGAGACTCCAGGTTTTAAGGGCGATTTCTGTGATCTCTTCATCCTTGAGAGCCCCTGTGCCGAATGTGTCAACCATGAAAGAGACGGGCTCCGGATAACCGATGGCGTAAGCGATTTGTACCTCACATCGCTCTGCCAACTCAGAAGCCACGATGTTTTTGGCGATATGCCTGGCCATATAGCAGGCGGAACGATCTACCTTGGAGGGATCTTTTCCTGAAAAAGCGCCGCCCCCATGACGTCCCCATCCACCGTAGGTATCGACAATGATCTTCCGTCCCGTCAGACCGGAGTCACCCAGAGGGCCTCCCGTCACAAAGCGTCCAGTGGGATTGATGAGAAAATGTGTTTTGTTAGAAAGCAAGGAAGAGGGAAGGACCTTTTTGATCACTTCCTCAATCATAGCTTCCTTCAAGGTCTCATAAGCAACATCAGGCGAATGTTGTGTTGAGAGGACAACCGTCGGGATATGGTGTGGGCGTCCGTTAACATATTGGACAGTCACCTGTGACTTCCCGTCAGGCCTTAAAAAATTGACAACGCCCTTCTTCCGTATCTGGGCAAGCCGTTCTGTCAGCTTGTGAGCATAGAGGATTGGCATCGGCATTCGTTCCGGGGTCTCGTTGGTTGCATAACCAAACATCATCCCCTGGTCTCCTGCTCCTTGCTCCTTGAAAAGGCCCTCTCCCTCGGTGACCCCCTGAGAGATGTCGGGGGATTGTTTGCCAACCGCAATCTGGATCCGGCAGGTAGTGGCATCAATACCCCATTCTTCATTGGTATAGCCGATCTCGCGAATGACCTTGCGAGCAATCTTTTCATAATCAACGGTTCCCCTTGAGGTAATTTCGCCAGCAATGACGACCAGATTGCCGGCTGCTAGTGTTTCGCAGGCAACACGGGAATCAGGATCCTGTGCCAAAAAGCCGTCCAGAACTGCGTCCGAGATCTGATCGCATACCTTGTCTGGATGACCTTCTGTGACCGATTCGGAACTGAAGAGAAAACTGGAACCCATAGAGACTCCTTTCTTAATTTTTAATAGTCGGATTCTAGAACCTGAGAGGGCTATCCAAAAAGGCGGAGGGCGTCAAGGGAATTGACCTCTAGTTCATTCACCAAATCCCGATTCAATAAGCTTGCCCAGTTCATGTAATGCCTCTTTGGCATCTTCTCCGACTATTTTGACTTTAATTTCCGATCCCTTGGCTGCCGCTAGCATTAGAATACCCATAATGCTTTTTCCATTGACCTTGTTGGTCCCCTTGCTCACCTGGATTTCTGATTTATAGCGCGAGGCGAGCTTGACGAAAAGGGCCGCAGCTCTGGCATGAAGCCCAAGTGTGTTCAACACCCTGAACGATTTGGAGAAATTAAGACCGGTTGCCGTGGAGGACTTCTGTGGCCCGCGCGATATTTTTTTGCCCATAGTTTTTTATAAAATCGGCGATCTCCTCCAGAGACTTTTTCTCCTTGAGGCTTGCCATCTTGATCAACATCGGAAGGTTGACTCCTGTCACGACCTCGACCTTTCCCTCCTTAAGAAATGAAAGGCAGAGGTTAGAAGGAGTCCCTCCAAACATATCTGAAAGAAGTAGAACTCCTTCGCCACTATCCATCTCCCGGATTGCCTGTTCAATCTTGTGGCGCATCTGGTCGACCGATTCGCTTTGTTCAAGAGCAACACCGACAAGCGGGTTGGGCTCCCGAACGATCGTTTGAACGGCTCTTACCAATTCTTTGCCGATACCTCCATGAGTGACAACAATTGTTCCTACCATCATTCAATCTCCTCTCACGATATCTCTATGATACATGTTAACCGCGTAACCCTCCCATTTCAACTGTTGTGCCACCTTTCTGGCGATGGCGACGGAACGGTGGCGTCCTCCCGTACAGCCAAAGGCCAAGGTCAAATAAGACTTCCCCTCTTTTTGATAACAGGTGAGCAGAAAGCGGAGCATTCTTTTCAGGTGTTTGATGAACAACCGTGTCTCATTTTTGGCAAGCAAAAACCGGAGGACCCTGTTGTTTTCCCCGGAAAGGGGGCGCAACGAAGGCACAAAATGGGGATTAGGGAGAAATCGGATGTCGAGAACCAGATCGGCCTCGAGGGGAACGCCAAACCGGTAACCAAATGAGAGAATGTTGACGACCAGTTTTTTTATGCTTTTTTTCTGATGGACAAAGTCAAGGATACGCTGACGCAATTGATGTACGGAAAGTGTCGACGTGTCGAGATTTTGGCTCGATTGAAGGCGGAGCGGGCTGAGTAGTTTCCTTTCACGCTGAATTCCTCGAAGAACCATGCCGGAAGGGGCAAGCGGGTGTTTTCGGCGTGTTTCTGAGAAGCGGCGGATGAGTACGGAGTCTCTCGCCTCCAGATAAAGAATCCGCAGCGGCAGGCCTGTCCTTCTGAAAAGCTGAAGGTGTTTCTGGAGATTGTTGAGAAACTCACTGCCACGGGCATCCATGACAAGGGCTAATTTTCTGTAGCGTTGTCGACTGCCAGAGCGTTTCAGCATTTCGGCAAGTTGGGGTAAAAGCTCTCCCGGCAGGTTGTCGATGGCGTTGTAGCCCAGATCTTCAAAGACATGGAGTGCCGAAGATTTTCCGGCTCCGGAAAGGCCACTTAAGATGACAATCTCGTTTTTTTTTGTGGGGGCCATCATTTTTTCCAGCCTTCGGGCAAGCTCCCCTTTTTTCCACCCGCCAGAATAGCCTGTGCCAGTTTTTCCTGAAATTCGTGCGCAGAGTAAATCCCTTTTTGTTTGAGCAGCTGGTTTCGGGCCGCCACCTCAATGACGGAAGTTAAACTTCGGCCAGGCCGGACAGGGATCCGGATCAGCGGAAGTCTGACCCCAAGCATTTCTCTCGTTTTTTCGTCAACTCCCAGTCGCTCGTATTCCTCACGAGGCTTCCACTCGATCATATCAATCACCATTTCAATTAGTTTTTGATCACGAACCGAGGCAACCCCGAACAGATCTTTTATATTGATAATCCCCAGCCCCCGGATCTCCATATGATACCGAAGCAAATCGCTTGCTGATCCATAAAGCTCGTTGGGAGCCCTTTTTTGGATATGAACGATGTCATCGGCAACAAGTCGATGACCTTTCATAACCAATTCCAGACCACATTCGCTTTTACCCATGCCGCTTTTTCCCGTGAGGAGGATGCCAACTCCAAACACGTCAACAAGCACTCCATGGGCGGTTGTTGTTTCAGTCAGATTTTCCTCAAGAAATTTTGAGATTCGAACAATAAAAATCGCACTCGAAAGAGCCGTGGTGAGCAAGGGAATGCCTGCCCGTTCTGCTTGCTTCACGAAGATCGCAGGAGGTTTTCGAGCGTCTGTGATGACAAAGCAGGCCAGATCAAGGTGGCATAATTTTCGAAAAAGAGTATCGAGCTCCGCAGGCTTCGTTTTTAAGAGGAATTTCATTTCGGGATTTCCGAGCACCTGGACACGGCCGGGATGGAGGTTGGAGGTTTCACCGGTCAAGGCAAGTCCCGGTTTTTGGATATGAGGGATGATAATCTTTTTCTTGTCGAGCCCTTTTCGACCGGCCAGGAGCTCCAGTTGGAGGTGGTAGCGGGTATCGGAAAGAAGGCGCCGGACAGGCAAGGCAATCATTTAGGAATTCCGTCCTTAGTACTTCGACTCGTAATGACTATGACGTATATACAAAGCCAAAAAAATCAACAAAATTACTCGCTCAGCACTAGTCCTGAGTAAATAAATTCGTCGAGTAGATTTCATCTTCGTTCTTTGCTTCCAGAAGTTTGTTGCGGAAATGAATATCCTTTAAAAGGCGGGAGAGGCGGGCCAAGGCCTTCAGGTGAAGGCTGGCAGCATTTTCAGGGGCCAGAAGAACGAAGAAAAGATGGGCCGATTTGCCATCCTGGGCTTCAAACGGAACTCCCGGGACACTCCTCGCAAAACCAGTGACAATTTGAGGCAGTTGGGGAAGCTTCCCATGGGGGATTGCTACGCCGTTGCCGATTCCTGTGCTTCCCAGTTTTTCTCTCTCCATGAGAACCGAGGCAATCACCTCCGGTGTGATTCCCGGACATCGGCGCACCAAAAGTTCGGCTAATTCCTTAATGACTCCCTCTTTGGTTTGGGCGGAGAGAGAGGAGAGAATCGTTTCCTTTGACAAAATCTGTTTAATCTTCATGGTGGAGCCGGGGGATGGGTACTTTATTGGGACGGAAAATGCAACCCTTTTAGCTGACGTCGCCTTTGTGGTGGTGGGACTTGGTTTTCTCTTTGATTTTTTTGAGTTGTCTCTCCAGTTTTGTAACGGCCCCTGTGACGGACTGATACATGTCATGGCTTCGGTCTTCAGCAAAGAGAACCTGATGACGCTCCGAAAGGGTGATCTCCGCGATATGACGGGAACCTTCGACGTTCAGGATGACATGGGCCTTGGTGGCCTTGAGAAAATACTTCGACAACTTTTCAAGCTTGTCTGAAATTCTTCTTCGCAACACGGGGGAGGGTTCGCTGTGTCGGAAGGTATAAGTGACTTCCATAAGGGAACCTCTAATAACCCAGATTTTTCGGGCACATCGAAAAACGGCCCAGCGGTTCGACAAGCTCACCGTCCTGAGCAAAGTCGAAGGAATGCAAGGCGCCCGCAAGGCCGCGACCGGAGCGTACTTTCGTGGTACGTGAGGACGTGGACGAAGCGGGCAACACAGCAGATGGGTAGTTTTTCGAGGTGCCCATAAGTTAAACAGCCTGTCGTCGTCGGGACGACGTATCAATCCCCATCGCTTCCCGGTATTTAGCTACTGTTCGCCGTGAAATATGAATATCCTGATCCTTCAAAAGCGCCGCAATCTGCTGGTCTGAGAGTGGGGTGCCCCCATTTTCGCGCTCAATGAGATGTTTAATGGAGAGCTTCACCGCTTCCGAGGTTATTCCATCACCAGAACTTTTTGAAACCCTTGAGTTAAAAAAGAATTTGAGTTCGAACAACCCGCGGGGTGTTTGAACATATTTGCTTGTTGTAACGCGTGAGACGGTTGATTCGTGCATCTGGATCTCGTCTGCAATATCACGAAGAATCATCGGTTTCAGATGAGAGATTCCTTTTTCGAAGAAATCTTTTTGAAATTTTACAATCGCCTGCGTAACCTTATAAAGGGTGCGCTGACGCTGATGAATACTCCGTATCAGCCACATGGCGGAGCGGAGTTTATCCTGTACATATTCCTTGGCTGCTGTCGGCATGCTATTCTGCATCAGGGCGTTTCTGTAAAAGGAACTGACCTGCAGTTTGGGCAGTCCATCGTCATTTAGAAGAACGACGTACTCCGTCCCGACTTTTTCAACAAACACGTCCGGAATAATGTAGTTGGGAGTCTCTCCGCCGAACGGCCGGCCCGGTTTTGGTTCCAGGGTGCCGACGATGTGGGCCAGCTCCCTCAGACGATCCATGGAGATATTCAGTTCCTTGGCAATAAGGTGATAATTTCTTTTTTCAAGATTCGTCAGGTGGTGTTCAATCAAGGTCTTCAGAAGAGTGTGATCTTTTTCAAATGGTCGGATCTGCAAGAGAAGACATTCGACAAGGTCTCGTGCCCCGACTCCGGTGGGATCAAACTCCTGGACCATTTTGAGAATGAATTGGACCTGTTCCTCTGAACAGTTATTCGACTTGGCCATTTCAGCGGTATTCCCCTGAAAATAGCCGTCGTCGTTAATGTTGGAGATGATCTCTTCGGCGATCAGCGCCTCTTCGTGTGACATGTCCGAGAGATGCAACTGCCATAAAAGATGATCCTGCAGATTACGGATAGGAGAAGACTTGTTTTCGTACGAGGGAGGTTCATCGGACATTTCATGACGGCCTATCCCTCCTTCTGGTTCGGCTGCATTATAAGTCCCAAGATAATTCTCCCAGTCAAAATTGGTTGGTTCCTTGAGTTCGCCGTCTTTGGTACCGACCTCGGCGGTTTTTTGCTCCTTGTCGTGCACCTCATGCGTCAGGGTCATTGGCTCCGTAACAGAAACCTCCTCAGCCTCTTCCTTGCCCGGTTCCTCGGTCTCCTCCAGAACAGGGTTCTCCATGAGTTCGTGCTGAACAAGATTTTGAAGATCAAGGCGCGAAAGTTGAAGAAGTTTAATCGCCTGCTGTAACTGAGGTGTGATGACCAGCTGCTGGGCCAGTCGGAGCGTCTGCTTGATTTCGAGCGCCATGTGATGTTGCTCTCAATACTTGTGCGAGACAGCTAAATAATAAAACTTTGAGAGGAGGGAGTCAAGAAATCGATCTGAAAAATTAGAAACTTTCAGCGAGGGGAGACAGAATGCTTTTTCGTCTTGACTTTTAAGAGCTGCTTCTCAGGGCTTTTTCGGTCAGCAACAACCGCTTTTTCCTTTTGGTTCGTCCAGAGAAGGCGTGCCTGACAGGCGCATGCGGCCCTCAGAAATTCACGAAAAAGAGGGTGAGGGTGTTGTGGGCGTGATTGAAACTCCGGATGGAACTGGCATCCGAGAAACCAGGGATGTTTCTTGATCTCAACGATTTCAACAAGAGGTCCTTGAGGGCAGATCCCGGAAACGGTCAGTCCCTTGGACGCAAGCCTCTCCTGATAGTGGTTGTTAAATTCAAAGCGGTGACGGTGACGTTCAGAGATTGTTCTCTCCCCGTAGGCGGAGAGGGCGAGAGAATCTTTCTCTAGTTGGCAGGGGTAGCTTCCCAACCTCATGGAGCCCCCCTTCATGACAACCGCCTTCTGTTCCTCCATAAGATCGATCACGGGATGAGGGGTCTCCTTGTCAAATTCGGTGGAGTTGGCATTTTTAAGCCCGCAGGCATTTCGTGCAAATTCAATAGTCGCCACCTGCATCCCCAGGCAGATTCCAAAGAACGGGATCTTGTTCTCCCTCGCATATTGAACGGCTTTAATCTTGCCTTCAATTCCACGATTTCCAAATCCACCCGGAACCAGGACGCCATGAACATCATCAAAGAATTCGCTTAAACTTTCGGCCGTTTCCAGTTGCTCTGAATCGATGAATTTCAAACGGACATTGGCCTGATTTGCAAAGCCGCCGTGTCGGATCGCCTCATTCAAACTTTTATAGGCATCTGTGAGGTGAACATATTTCCCGACAACCCCGATTGTGACTTCCTGTTTCGAACCTTTGATCTGCCGAACAAGGCCTTGCCAACCGGAAAGTTCGGGGGCTCGTGTCCAGATATTCAGGAGCTCGACAATTTTGTCGTCGAGTCCTTCCTCATGGAGGAAGAGGGGGACCTCGTAGATACTCTCGACATCACGGGCCGTCATCACACATTCGGGCGGCAGATTACAGAAGAGGGCGATCTTTGACTTAAGATCCTTGGGTAAGGTGCGATCTGTACGACAAAGAAGGATGTCCGGTTGAATACCGATCTCACGCAGCTTGCCGACGCTATGCTGGGTCGGTTTGGTCTTGAGCTCTCCCGCCGTTGGGATGAAAGGGACAAGCGTCAAATGGACATAGAGCACATTTTCACGTCCGACATCTGCACGAAATTGCCGGATTGCCTCGAGGAATGGAAGGCTTTCGATATCTCCAACAGTCCCTCCTACCTCGACGATCACGAGGTCCACCCCATCGGCAACCCGCATGATGGCCCCCTTGATTTCGTCAGTAATGTGCGGAATCACCTGGACGGTACGACCGAGGTAATCGCCCTTCCGTTCCTTTCGAATGACGGAGTCGTAGATCTTTCCGGTTGTGACATTATTCTTCCGACCCATTTTGGCCGAGGTGAAACGTTCGTAGTGGCCGAGATCTAAATCCGTTTCCGCGCCATCTTCAGTCACGAAGACCTCTCCATGCTGAAAGGGACTCATCGTGCCGGGGTCAACATTGATATAAGGATCGAGCTTCTGGAGTGTAATTTTAAGGCCGCGTGCCTCGAGAAGGGCACCGATTGATGCCGAGGCAAGACCCTTTCCCAGGGAACTGACGACCCCACCGGTGACAAAGATAAATTTCGTCTTCACGATGGTCTTTTCCAGTAACGCCAAAAAAATAAAGGTGCAACTTAAATTGTTGTTTAATTGAGGCCTAATTCCCCAAGCCGATTTCCTCGAATGCCTCCTGCCAAGGACAAACCAGGACGTTGCCCACCTTTCTCTTTCGTGGTTCGCGGCAGAGGCACAGCGCCTCGCTATTTTTTACCCCATCGGCAAGAGTCCGAATCGGTCGAAGATCCGAATCTTTTACATGTTCCGATGACTTGATTTCTACGAAGAGAAGAGGTTTGCCGGGCCGTTCGATAACGAGATCAATCTCGATGTCGTGAGTTCCAAAATAGGAAAAAGAAAAGTCGGCTTGACGATAGGCATTCTGTCGAATGATTTCGAGAATCCAAAAATGTTCAAAGGCTCGGCCATATTCCGGAGTTCCTGGTATTATGTCCAGAGTGAGTTGATTGACTAGCGCACGTTTGACTCCCGGGTCGAAGAGATAAAACTTAGGATGGGTTTTCTGTCTTTTTCTTAAAGAACGTGAGTAGGCGGGGAGAAAAAATCCGATGAGAGTGTCCTCTAAAATTTCGAAATAGGAGCGAATTGTCTTCGCGTCTGTTCCAACATCCTGCGCGAGATTAGACCATGACAGGATGTTACCATTTTCTGACGCCGCGAGCGGAAGAAATTTTCGGAAGGCCGGGAGATTTCGGATCAAACCCTCCATTTGGATTTCTTCTTTTAGATAAGTTTCAATGTATGCCCGCAGATATTTTTTCTTATCTTCCGGATTAGTCAAGGAAAAGAGTTTAGGAAGGGTTCCGAAGAGAAGGGCCTCTTGAAGATTAAATCGATTCTCCAGTTCAGGAGTCGTCAGGGGATGAAGGGTATAAGTGAAGGCGCGTCCTGCAAGAAGGTTGGCCTGCCCCCGTTTCAATTTACGGGCGCTGGAGCCGGTTAATGCAAAATGGCGATTTGGATTACCTTCAATCTGTCGGTGAACCTCATCTAGGAGAAAGGGGGCTTTTTGAACCTCATCAACAACCACCCAACGAATTTTGGGTGGCAGCCCCTCGACCAGTTCTGTAAATTCCTTTGGTCTGTTGAGGAGGCGGGTCTCCAGGTCAAAATCGAGGAGATCGATGAAATAGCTTTCGTCAGGCGGTAAAACGGACTTTAATAAGGTCGATTTGCCGACTCCACGAGGCCCGAATAGAAAAAAAGAATAGTTATTTTGAATGGCACCTTGAATATTATGGGACTGTTGAAAAATGCCATCTGCTGCGTTCCCCTCGTCGCCGGCTCCTCGACGTACCCTCAAGTACGCCTGCGTCGCGGCTCCTGGGGTGCCTTGCAGCTGGGCATTTTTGAACAGTCCCCAAAAGCCATTTTTCAACACACCCATTATATCCCTTGCAAAAGGCGTTCATTACTTCGCCACCTTTTTGATGGTGGAGGGGCCGGGAGTTTGTTGACTGCCAGAAGATTCTACAAAGAACATACTGTCGCCAACAAAGTTCGACCACCTTAGTGATCCCGTGAGGCCGCTCGCATGTGTCGTACAGGTCGATCCGGAGGTGGCACATTTCATGATCGATCTTCCGTCCGACGATAGTAGGCTAAAATATAGAAATCCCCCCGAGAGGCCAAGTCCCCCAACAGATGCGGAGGAGTTTGAGAGATAGGTCGTCGTCGTCCCCCCGCCAACCGGTTTGCAGGAGGCTGCCCTGTCCGACCCCGTATCCGATCCCTCCGTCCAGCAGAAGGTTGTTCCGTCTGAGGCAATAGCTTGTATTTGAGAGGAGGTTGTTGCCAGGAGGGTCGGGCTCCCGCCTGAGGTCGAGATCTGACTGACTCGTGTAAATTGACCATTAACGAGGGTGTGATCAAAAAAGAGCGTCGAGCCGGAGAGACCATCGCTGCGAATGAGAGGAGTAGACAGGTTTGTCAACGAGAGTCCGCTACTGATCGCCGTGTCATCTCCATTGACCGTAGTGACAGGCACGCTGTAGATCTGTCCCATCGGCTCGCCTGCATTCCCCCAGTAGAAGTTTGTCCCATCGTTGACAAAGCCGTTTGACATCCCGAGATGTTCGTTCGTTCCCGTTACGACCGTTGTGATGGCGCCGCCTGTTTTCGAGATACAATAGATCGTACCGGTATTGAATAGTACCCAACAGGCCTTTGTTCCGGTGAGCGAGAGGGCCTTTGGTTTGTTGAGACCGGTGACGAGGCAGGAAGAGGAGCTCCCATCGAGTGAGACCTTGCAGAGGGCACCATCAGTCGTCGACAGTATGTTTGAAATATAATAACAGTTGCTTGTGTCACAGGAGAGAGCGCCGGCATTGGTGATGCCAGAGAGGAGTGTTGTAAAGGCTGAACTTGTCTGACTCGATCCACCTCCCCCGGCTACACTGTTCCCCGAGGTGTAACAGTCCCTTGGATCGGTTCTGTTTCTTATGGCCTGATCCAGGCAACTTTGCACAGAGGCCTGTCCAATCGTTGCGGCCGTCGGGATAAATTGATCCAGTGTTGAGGCCGTGAAGGTACAGGTTGAACAGGCGGCGACCGCCTCGATGGCCGCACCAACCTGCTCAAAGATCTTCGTGTCAAATCCGCCTCCGCTCCCCTTGAAATAATTAAGCCCCTTTGCATCGATCGTCTGTTTCATGTGCTGGAACTCATCCCGACAATCACTCACGCTTGTTCCACAATTGATCCCGCCATTGACAACGGAATAATACGTCGCCTCGATGGACGAACTGTCGCACGAGTCCTCTCCGGTACAAGCAGTCTCCCATGCGCCACTGTACTGCTCCACCATTGCACCCGTCTTGATTGCATCGTAGAGCTCTCCATTCGCCTCAAATTGGTCAAGCACCCCCTTGAGTAACGTAAATGCCCTCGGGTCGTTGAATTTGGACGGATCATCATGTACGAGCAGCGTTTTCATCGTGTTCTCAAGATCGGTCAGATCTTCAAACTGGTCCGCCACATCGAGAAAATGCTCCCTCACCACCTCCTTCACCTGTTTGAAACCGGTTACAAAGGTCGAATAGTCATCAAAGGTTGATTGATCGACCCCCAAAGTCGTCGCTGCCTTTGAGGCAACGGTCTCTAACGAGGTGAGATCCCCCTTCAATACGGCTTGGATAAACTCAAACGGCTTCGTATATCCGACCTGATCCGCCTTTCCTCCCCCAGCAAAAAAGGCCGTAATGAGCCCCTTGATCTTGCCGACGGACGCCTGGTTTGACTCACCGGTCAGATCGGATACCTCCCAGATCGCCTTCGCCGCTTTATATAAATTTTCAATATCCAGACCTGACTTCGTGATCGCCACTCGGTAATTGCTCCCCCATCCCTGATACCCCTCAATCTCTGTGGCCATCGCTTGGGAGGCGAGTGTCGTTGTTGGGTCCGAGGTCCCCATATCAATCGAGGTTGTCTTTCCTTCTGTGATTTCAACCTTGAGATAGGTCTCTGACGGGGCCCCGTTACAATCGGACGACAAGATCAGATCCTGGGAATAGGATGTGGAACTTGTAGAGACGTCCGAGGGGCGGATGAGGTCGTAGCTTGAGGCGTCGAGTGTTACCTGACCTGTAGATGTGATCTCCCCCGTAGCGATCTGCACCCCATCAAGGGTATAGAGGGTTGCTGTTCCGCCGGTGCAGGCAGCGGTTGAGACGGCCGATTTGGTACCGGAGAGTGTCAGAGAGGAGCTGCTCGAGGCGGGGATCTCTACGGAGGCGGAGACAGTTAAGACAGCACTTGGCTGTGTGACGGCTGTGACTACCTCTCCCCCATCGCCGCTACCACAACCAACGATCGTGGTGAGCAAGAGAAGAAAAGAGACTGCACACCAACGCCTCATGAATCCCCCTTACCCGAATGAAGAAAACTTCCCGCTTAGGTAGAGCATATTCTATGCCAATTATCTAAAAAATAAAGGGATTGAAATGAATCATCTTTTCTTATGGTGGGGGGGGGGGGGGGGGGGGGGGGTAAATTTTTCCAACAAGTTCAATAAGCTTCTTCAGGAATTTCGCGAAGTCATCCGTCAGTTTATCCGCCTCCGCCAGAAAACCCTGCCGTCTCGCGGCGGGGAGCTTCATTTCAAACCTGTTTGCCTCCGTCCAAATCTTTGCCGACCTGAACGGTAATCGTCGTCTCGATCCTGAGGAGTTTGTTCGCGAGTAACGTATTACCGCTCATGGATGATCAGTGATTTTCCAGTCAGTCCCAGATGCCGGTCAGTAGACCAGCATTGATCCGTTTTTTGCTTTGTCATCAACCAGAGACCGGTAGTGTCTGCCAAGGTTAATTCTTCATCCGAAAATCGTCTGAGATAGCGGGTTGCTTCTTGAATCTCTTTTTTTCCAACAGGATAGATGGTTAGAGGCTTCAAGGATTCGATAAAATTCATAAATTGGAGGGCACGCGTCACATCATAACGTCGGAGGAACCACCCTTGGCCCTCAGCAATAACGAGTGGAGTGGTTACCAGAGATGGCGGTTCACTGAATAACTGAAGAAAAAGCGGATGAAAGCTGTCGGAACGATCGAGGAAGGCAATGAATGCGGAGGTATCAATGTAGGCCTTAATCCTTGTGGCCATAGATGAGTTCGTCAATCTTTTGGCTTGCCTCGGAATCGCCGGAGGAAACCAGTCCCGCGAAGCGCATCCAGGGTTTTCCGGTCTTGGCAGGGAGGAGGTGGCGCAGCGAACGTCTTAAAAGCTCGGCCAATGACAGACCGAGCCGCCTCGCCTCTTTTTTCGCCCAGGAGTACTCCTCCGGCTCAAGACTGATCTGTGTTCGAATCATGATAACAAATTATATAAAAACGTTATCACCTGTCAAGCGGCATTTATTAAGCGGTGGTTGACACCTACCTCTCGAAAAACTCAACAATCTCTTTATGATTCGAACGGGCATCTTCGAAGCCGAGTTCGATCAGTTTTTTTAAGTATTCCGGAATGAAGGCGATGTAGGAGAGAAAGTCAACGCCACCGGAGGGGTCGATATCCAGAAAACGGACTAGGAACTTCTCAAAATTGCTGAAATACTGGTCACGATGCTTTCGGAAGGCGTGGTCGAAGATATCACCGATAATCTCGCTCGGCCGGATTCGAAGTACCCTGAGCCGCTTCAGTCCCCGGTCAGCCACATCACCACGGATCTCCTTCCGGCGAAGCATCTGATTTAAATCTTCCAGATAGTTTTCTCCGTACAGCTCTTCACTCCAGTCGATGATCCGGTTGATCCGTTCGAGCTGCTCTAGGTCGTATTGGGTCCGGTCGAGGAAGATCGAGTTCATGACGCGGCCAAGGACCTGCCCCATCGATGGCGGGACGCCTTTCTTGCCGATCGAGGGGATCTTCTCCCCCGGTTTGGCGCGGTGATGAAGCCCGATGATAAAAAGTGAGTCGGCCCCGAGCTGAATGGCGGGGGACATTGGGGTGTTCAGTCGAAGACCCCCGTCGGTGTAGGGAATTCCATCCACATCGACTGTCGGAAAGATAATCGGAATCGCCGCGGAGGCCATTGTGTGAATCGGCCTGATCTTTGTGAAATGGGTGATGTAGCTTCCTGAGTACTCGACGTCATCCCTCTTCTGTATGAAGAGCTCGAGGCGGCCGGTGAAGACGTTAGTGGCGGAGATCGAAAGGGCCTGGACAAGCCCCGCCTTGATATTTCGTGTGATCTGTTTCCAATCGATCTCCTGTTCCATAAAAGGAAGGAAGGGAGAGGTGTCCAGAAATCCGCGAAAGTGCGGAATGCCGGTCTGATTGCGGCGAATGAAATTCATGAGGAGTCCGCGCCCCCCTTTTCTTAAAAAATCGAGGAGGGCGATCGTCTGCCGGCGGTAGATCCTGTCGGGTGTCAGCTTTGACCAGACTTCATGAATTCTTCTCCCCTGTAATTCGAGATCATGGGCTGAACTGGCCATAAAGGAGGAGTTAATGGCGCCAACGGAGGAGCCACATTGAATATCGAAAGAATGGTTTCGTATCTTTGGCGGAAGCATCGTTCGTAAATAATGAATGATGCCGGCCTCATAAGCACCGCGGGCGCCTCCACCGGAGAGGACAAGTGCCGTCTTCCTGGTCTGGTCTTTTTTCACAGCCGAACCTATTATACCGGAGATTCAATTTATTGAAAACATTATTGTTTTCTTTGTTTTTATCAGGGGCTTCAGAAGACTTGATTGAGGAGCCAGCCGATCAAGAAAACTTGAGGGAGGGCGACTCCCACCATCCAGAGGGCGGTTCGCCATCCAAGATTCGTTCCAACGAGCCCCACCTCCGTATAATCGGTGACGAAACCACCCATCAAAAAGGCAAAGGTGTTTCCGAGGGCACCGGTATTTTTATAAATCTCAAAGGCGAGAGGAGCCGATCCTTCGGAACATATTTCGATGACGGTAGCCGCTACCAGGGTCAGGAGCAAACCGGTCACGGTTCGTCCCAGGTAGTTATTAAAGAAGGTGGGAGGGACAAAGGCGCCGATCAGACTGGCGAGCGTTATCCCAATCAGCAGCCACCAGAGGATCATGTTGGCGAGGCTCCAGGAGCCGTGCAGGATCAGAACAAGGTCGCTCCCTATCTTCTTTAAGGGCGCGTGAAGATAGACCGCCCTGTTCCGGTTCCATCGTCTCTTGAGGTCATTCCCGATTGAGAAATCTGAGTCGACGGTTAACGTATTCTTGTTTTTTTCAATCAGCCCTGCTCGATCGAGGGCCAAGAAAATGAATCCCGTGACGATTGAGACTAAGATGGCAGAGAGGATGATCAAAAATCCGTTGATCTTGAAAAGGCTCACGAGAAGCAGGGTGACGGGAAGATTCGCCCAGGGGCTTCCCAGGAGAAAACTGATGATCGCCGGGCCGGAGGCCCCCTTTTTGTGAAGTTGCATCGCAATGGCCAGAATTCCATGACTGCAGGCGCTTAGGATCAGGCCGAGACCTGCAGAATAAATAATGGTCCGTTTGGAAGGATGTGCCAGGATTTTTGAAATGTATCTCGAGGGGATGTATCGGTCGATTAGGCCGGCCAGCAAGAACCCCAGAAGGAGGGCCCACCAGGTCAGGCGCACATAATGAAGAAACGATTGCTGGAATGGCTTAAGGAGAGGAAAGATCCAGCCGGATACAAACAGGCCGCCTGAGGCCAGCGAGGCCAGAATCAGCCTGTTTTTATACCAGGCCCTTTTTCGAGGTTCATCACAGCAGGAGTGATCGGACTCTAGGCCCATTTAATGGAGCATCCAATCGGGTGTGATTCGGGATGTGAGACCGCTTTGACCGACAGGAGTGCCAGAACGGCATCCCGCAGGTAATGTCTCGTCGCCTTTTTGGGATTTTCGTAGTTGTCATCAATCCTTCCGTGAAAACGGAGGAGGCGTTTCTCATCAAAGACAAAAATCTCGGGCGTACAGGCGGCATCATACGCTTTTGCAATTTTCTGTGTCTCATCTCGGAGATAAGGAAAGTTGTAGTGCAGTTCTTTGGATCGAATAATCATCTTTTCCAGACTATCTTCAGGATAATTTTTTGTATCGTTTGAATTGATCGCTATCAATTGAACCCCTTTGTCTGCGTAATCTTTCTGGATGGTGATCATCCTTCCCTCATAAGCCTGAACGTAGGGGCAATGGTTGCAGGTGAACATGACGACTAAGATTTTCTTGTCCTTAAAGGAAGCGAGGGAATAAATCCTCCCGTCAACACCGACCAAGGAGAAATCAGGGGCCGGATCTCCAAATTTCAGCTTGGGGGCATTTTGGGTGATCAGAACCATGACAGCCATTTACGATCGAAACTTAGCAACGGTCAAGAATTCGTTACGATCTACCCTGTATTCAAGGAGGGGATCATGCTGACACCGGTGTCCGGAAGTTCTCAAAATCCAGTTCAGGAGGTCTCGGAGCGGCGGGATTTGCACCTACCGTTTGCGCTGCAGCGGAGAACAGGTTTTGATCCAACACGATGGTATCTCCTGACGGCGGGGGTTTCCCTCTCCGTACCTCTCGTCATGATGGCTCTGCCAGCAGTCCGAAGGGCACTATCGGCGGAGAGTGAGGTGCTCAAGGCGGCGCTTGGAAAGATCAAACCAACACAGATTGGCGAAGATGTTACTTATCTTGCCTCCGACGCACTGAAGGGGAGGGGAACACCGAGTGAAGGACTTACTTTGGCCGGCAAGCATGTTGTCGATAGAATAAAGGCGCATGGCTGGCAGCCCGGAGGGCCCGGAGGGAGCTATGAACACAAATATACCTTGCTCCGAGCCAAGCTGGATCGGCAAAAAACAGGCCTTACGTTTGGTATCGGGGGGTCAAAACGGAGTTTAGTATTTGGGGATGATTACTTCTACGGCTCTCTCTCCTCCCGGGGGGCTTCTGATATCGACCTCCCGGATGCCGGCACTCTGGTCTTTGGTGGTTCCGGACGGGCGGAGGATCTGGCCGCCGTGGATGCGACGGGAAAATGGCTCGTTTGTCGTGATTCCGGGCTTCCTGCTTCGATCCGGCGAGAGAATGCGATTGCAAAAGGGGCCCGAGGAATTATTTTGCTTCCCCCGGAAGGGCGGCTGTCCAGCCGCTATCTCCGGAGATTGCAAAGCCGACTAGCCCTGGCGAAGGAAAAGGGTGAGGTTCTTTCTTCACCGGACCATACCATTGATGAAATTGTTTTGTCTCCCAAGGCGGCGAAGCGCCTCCTTGATCGTCTTCATGGCGGCTCCCGTTCGTCATCGAGACTGAGTCTCGGACGCCCCCTCACCGCCGGGCGTCATCCTGTTCGGGTTGAGGTCACCCAAACGAGTCCCGTCGGTCTTGAGGGTGTCACGAGGGAAGAGGCGTCGAACTTTGTCGGCTTTTTCCCTGGCAAGGATCCTGAACGCTCCAAAGAGGTGATCATCATTTCGGCCCACCTCGATCATTTGGGAGAGCGATGGGGGAAGATCTATCCTGGTGCCGATGACAATGCCTCGGGGAGCTCCGCACTGCTGGCCCTTGCCGAGGCGATTCCGGCGCTTCAGCACGAACATTCTGTCTTGCTGATCTGGACGACCGGGGAGGAATTAGGTCTCCTCGGTTCGGAGGCCTGGGTGAGAAACCCATGGTTGCCTGCGGGGACCCGTCCCTGGGCCAATATCAATATCGATATGGTTGGCAGAAATGCAGCCGAGGAACTCCTCGTCACGCCGACATCAAGGCTGGGTCAATATTACAATGGGATTGTGAGGCGGATCGAACGACATGCGCCCGCTGAAGGGATTACTACGTTGAAGAGTGGGGACGAGTACTGGACACGATCGGATCAGTATAACTTCGCCAGTATTCTCAAAATTCCCGCTGCCTTTATTACCAACGATACACATCCCGATTATCATCGTACGACAGACATCGCCTCAAAAATCAAGCCGGAAACGATCGCCCGACGAACCCGCCTGATCGTAAGGGTGCTCGATGATTTGAGAGGATCGTTGGACTAAGTCCTTCGATGTGCCCGGGACAGGACTCGAACCTGCACAGCCTTGCGGCTACTAGCTCCTGAAGCTAGCGCGTCTACCAATTCCGCCACCCGGGCCCGTTCGACTCTACCTAAACATCTTCCTCGTCGTCCCGTTTATTGAAGCCCCCGTTTCCTCCGCCTCCCTCTTCCTCTTCATCCACCTCTTCAAGGCCGGAGTCGTCAAAGATCTCTTCACCACAAACGGGACAAACGGAATCTCCTCCCGTATACCCCCCACAGTGAGGACAATAATCGTCCATCATGTCGTCGTCATCTTCGCGTCTTGTGAACATCATAAATAGGTCCTCCTCTCTCTTCCCCAGTGAAATAGGATTGCCTAAAGCCTTCCCGATATGCCATGGCAGGAGGCGTGAAATCAATCTCTTTTGCGGAAGGAATCGAACGGATTATTCAAGAGTTTGAGCTTCCTGTTGAATTTAAGCGACAGACGCTTCGTGAGGCGGAACATTTGCAACAGGTGGGCCTCCCGAATGAGAAAAGGGAAGACTTAAGACAAGAAACCTTCATTACGATTGATGGCGAGACGGCGCGGGACTTTGACGATGCGGTTTTTTTATGTCGTCAAAAGGATGGTTCCTATCTTCTTAAGGTTTCAATAGCTGATGTGAGTCACTATGTGAGCCCAGGGTCCCACTTGGATCAAGAGGCCTACTCCAGGGGGACCAGTGTTTATTTTCCCAATCGTTGTCTGCCGATGTTTCCGGAGCCTCTCTCGAATGATCTTTGCAGTCTGGTACCGAATCAGGATCGTCTGACGATGACAGCGGAAATGCATTTTGACTCCGAAGGGCATCTTCGAAAAAAACGTTTTTATCCTTCCATCATTCATAGTGTGGCACGGCTGACCTACCGCCAGGTTCATGAGATTCTGATAACAAAATCCCCTTTGTTACGGGAGCGATTCAGGTTGGTTGTGCCGATGCTGGAAGAGATGGTCGAATTATTTGAGGCCTTGCGCAAAAGCCGGATTAAGAGAGGCAGCCTCGATTTTGATCTCCCGGAACCGGAAATCATTTTGGATATGGACCATGAGTCTGTTGAACAAATTATCAAGGCGGAGAGATATATCAGTCACCGGATGATTGAGGAATTCATGATTGCCGCCAATGAGGCGGTCGCCAGTTTTATAACTGAAAAAAAGGTTTCAACATTGTACCGAATCCATGAGGCAAAGAACTCGGAAAAAATATCGGCCTTGAAGATATTGCTCCATAATTTGGGTCTTGCCCTTCCGGCGCAAAAGCAGTTGAGACCTCTCGATCTCGCCAAGGTGGTCAGGGCGGTTCAGGGGAAACCTTATGAGAAACTGGTCAACACCGTTTTGCTTCGTGCCTTGGGGAGGGCGGTGTATGATTCACAAAATCGTGGGCATTTTGGGCTTGCCTCTTCTTGCTATACCCATTTTACCTCACCCATTCGCCGTTACCCTGATTTAGTGGTTCATCGTATCCTGAAATCAGTGCTTAAAATGGTTCCTCAGAATGATGATTTGGCCGTTTTGCACTCTGAACGCCATTTGAGGAGTGTCGCTGAACATTGCTCAGAGAGAGAGCGATGGGGGATGAAGTCGGAGTGGGCGAGTCGTGATTTGGCGGGTGCTTTCTTCATGAAAGACAAGGTGGGAGAGAGATTTATGGGAATTATTGCCGGTGTTTCAAAGGCGGGACTTTATGTGGAACTTTTGGGCTACTTTATTGAAGGGTTGGTTCCGATGAGAAATTTGAAGGATGATTATTATGTTTTTCGTGAGAAGCAGGATGAGATCGTCGGCAGGCGAAACAAGAAGAAGTACCGCTTGGGGGACCCCGTATCGGTTCGGGTAGAAAAGATCAACCTTGAGAAAAGATGGATAGATCTCTGTCTAGCAAACGACGGGCCAGCTTGAGCTCCGCGGCCTGAATTTTCTTTTTTTACCGCAATCCGCTTGACACGAACCGCCCCCAACTTTAGTATTTGTCTAGCCTCCCCTCTCTTGTGCGTGAGGGATCGGTATCGTTTAGAACCGATAGTATAAAATAGGGGCTTTTCCCTGGCTGTGGTGAGCAAGCCCGTCGTTCTGGAACGGGAAGCCTAAAGCAGCCATAAAGGTCCCACCTGGTTGAGCCAGGGTTCAAAACGTAAAGATCCACACGGCAAAGACAGGGGGGCTAAATATCATCCTCCTTGAATTAGAGGAGGATGGGATTTGGGTCCTGCGGAAGGGAAGGGATCTTGGTTTTAGATTCGCAGGGCGGTGCGTTAACAGGAGGCAGTTGTAAGGAAGAAGTGGATTTTTGGGAGACAGCGCTCATGAGATTGGTTTTTATGAAGGAATTTTCCATTAAAGATTTGTTGTCCGGTTTTTTAAGGGGTAACAACGATTCCTTTCTTGAGAGAGCGGGCTCCCTTCGGTCTTCCTCACTGTAATTTTTCTTGAACGACAAACAGGGGTTGCGCCAACACTATCTGGAGAGGCGTCTTGCCTTATCACCAGAGGAGATTAGGTCGAGAAGCCTTGCCGTTCAGAGGAGGGTGATCGGCTCCCTTTCTTTTGCTACTTTTGAAAACATCGCCTTTTATTATCCGATTCGGGGTGAGGTCGAAATCTGGTTGCTCCTTCAAGAGTTTTACAAAAGAAATGGGGGGGTGTTTTTTCCAAAGGTTGTCGAACATAACCTGGAGCTGGTCCGTTGCCACGAAGGGACTTCGTTTATCAAGGGATCGTATGGTATTCCAGAGCCACCTGACGTCTCGTCGGTTTCCGAATCAATTTTGGACTGTATTTTTGTCCCCGGCGTTGCCTTTGACCGCCAGGGTTTTCGAATTGGTTATGGGGGAGGATATTATGATGCCTTTCTCAGCCGGTTTCCTTGCCTTAAAATTGGGCTTGCCTACGATTTTCAACTAATCGATCGGCTTCCGGTTCATGAGGGGGATGTTCCTTGTGACGGGGTCGTTAGTGAATCTGAAATAATTGGGAGGGTTCTATGATTTCTATATGGATTCTTGTGGGAGGTGCTGGACTCGGTTTGGTCATCGGATTTTTGGTTCGGCATATTCTTTCTGCAAAAGAAAAAAGCTCTGAGCAAAACAGGTTGAAGCTTCTGGCTGAAGAGGCGGAGGCGAGAGCGAGAACAATTCAGAAAGAGGCCGAAGTTTCGGCCAAAGATCTTCTTTTGAAAACTCGCTTACAGGCCGAGGAAGAATCGAAGTCACGGCGGCGTGATCTGGAGGTTCTGGAAAGAAAGGTGGGATTACATGAGGAGGAACTGGAGAGAAGACGGCGCGAGTTCGACAACCGGGAACAGGATCTTCGCCGTTTGGACCAAAGTGTCAATGAGCGGAGGGGGAAACTTGATCGATTAGAAGCGGAATATGGCCAACTCGTTGAAAAAACCAAAAAGGGTTTGGAGCAGATCGCCGGGCTCTCTTCCGAAGAGGCAAAAAAGCGACTCATGGATGAGATGATTTCCGAGGCCCGCCACGAAGCGGCACGTGAAATGAAGCGCATTGAAGATGAGGCGACTGAAAATGCCGAGAGGGAAGGGAAAAAAATTATCAGCATGGCGATTGGACGAATTGCGGGTGACTGGGTTCAGGAATCAACTACTGCAGCGGTTAAGCTCCCATCCGATGATATGAAGGGAAGGGTTATCGGGCGTGAAGGGAGAAATATTCGTACGCTTGAGGCGCTGACAGGTGTCGATTTGATTATTGATGATACTCCCGGTGCGGTGATTCTCTCCTGTCATAATCCGGTGAGGCGCGAGATTGCACGAATTACGCTTGAAAAATTACTGCAGGACGGGAGGATTCATCCGGCTCGCATTGAGGAGATTCTCAAGAAGGTAACCCAGGATGTTGAGAAGGGAATCAAGGAGGCGGGTCAACAGGCCCTTTTGGAAATGGATATTCACGGAGTGCATCCGGAAATTGCGCGGCTTCTTGGAACCTTGAAGTATCGTTACAGTTATGCCCAGAATGTTCTCCAGCATTCCATTGAGGTCGGTTTTTTCTGCGGCATGATGGGGGCGGAGCTTGGGCTCAAGCCAAAGGTTGCGCGACGGGCCGGTCTTTTGCACGACATTGGAAAGGCATTGTCTCATGAAATTGAGGGATCTCATGCGGTGATTGGGGGAGAGTTTGCCAAAAAGTATGGAGAACTACCTGAGGTCGTTCATGGTATCTGGGCTCATCATGAAGACATTCCTCAGGAGTCCGTGCTTGATCATCTTGTTGAGGCGGCGGATGCGCTCTCAGGGGCCCGTCCAGGGGCCCGGATGGAACAGGCCGAGGCCTACGTCAAGCGGCTGGAGGATCTGGAAACGATTGCTTACTCGTTTGAAAATGTGGAAAAGGCATACGCGATTCAGGCGGGACGTGAGCTTCGGGTTATGGTGGAACCCGACAAGATTTCCGATGATGGAGCCGTCTGGCTTTGCAAGGATATTAGTAAACGGATTGAAAAGGAGTTGACCTATCCAGGCCAGATACGCGTTATGGTGATTCGGGAGAAGCGTGCCGTGGAGTTCGCAAAATAACATGAAAGTGCTTTTTATTGGTGATGTTTTTGGCGAACCCGGTCGGCGTGCCATCAAACAACTTCTTCCGCCTCTTCGAAAAGAATATGGAATCGACTTTGTCATTGCCAATGTCGAAAATGCCGCTCATGGAAAAGGGGTGACCCCAAAAATTATTGAAGAGCTCCAAGAGGCAGGGGTCGGGGCATTTACTTCGGGAAATCACATTTGGGACAACAGGGAGATCATCCCCTATATCAAGGAATCAAAGGTGCTGATTCGGCCGGCCAATTATCTTCCTACAAATCCGGGTCGTGGGTCGCTCTGTTTTGATGTTTACTGTGGCGTGAAACTGGTCATTATTAATCTGGAAGGCCAGCGTCTTATGGGGAATGGTGTCTCATCTCCTTTTCAGGTTGTTGATGGAGAACTTGAGAAATGGAAGGGGAGGGCTGATCTTGTGATTGTGGATATTCATGCTGAGGCGACCAGCGAGAAGAGGGGTATGGGATGGTATCTTGATGGACGCGTTGCGGCCGTTGTTGGGACCCATACACATGTTCCAACAGCCGATGAGGAAGTTCTTCCAAAGGGTACGGCCTACATTACGGATATCGGGATGACGGGTCCCTATGCCTCTGTCATCGGTTTAAAGAAAGAAGTTGCCTTGGAAAAGTTTGTGAAACAGATGCCAGCCACTTTTGAGATGGCCACGGAGGATATCCGCCTCTATGCCGTGCTGTTGGAGCTTGAAGAACGGACAGGTATTGCGAGAAAGATCACACGGGTGGAAAGGCGACTCAAATGACAAAGAAGGTGGAGGAGCAGATTCGAGAGTTGAGGAGGGGAGTTGTTGAGATCCACTCGGAAGAGGAGCTGATCCAAAAACTTGAGAGAGGAAAACCACTCAGGGTCAAGGCTGGTTTCGATCCAACGGCCCCTGATCTTCATTTGGGGCACACGGTTTTGATGCAGAAACTTAGGCAGTTTCAGGATCTTGGTCACCAGGTGATTTTTTTGGTGGGAGATTTTACGGCGCAAATCGGAGATCCGTCCGGACGTTCCGAGTCGCGTCCGATGTTGTCAGAAGCACAAATCAAGGACAATGCAAAAACCTATCTCGATCAGGTCTCCAGGATTCTCAATATCCAGAAAACGGAGGTGCGCTACAACTCCGAGTGGCTTTCCCGGATGTCTGTTCTGGAGTTTGCAAGACTAGGAGCGATGCAAACGGTCGCCAGAATGCTGGAGAGAGATGATTTTAAGAAGAGGATCAGGGCCGGTCAGGATGTGAGTCTTCTCGAATTTTATTACCCGCTCATGCAGGCGCAGGATTCAGTTGTTCTCAAGGCCGATGTTGAATTAGGGGGGACTGATCAGCTGTTTAACCTCCTCATGGGAAGAACAATTCAGAAAAGATCCGGTCAAGAGCCACAGGTGGTGATGACCCTTCCGCTTCTTGTTGGTACCGATGGGACACAGAAAATGAGTAAAAGTTATGGAAACGCAATTGGCATCAACGAAACTCCGACAGAGATGTTCGGAAAGCTGATGTCGATCACCGATGAACTGATGTGGAACTATTATGAATTACTTTCCTGTCTCTCTCTGGATCAGATCGAGACATTGCGGAAATCCGTGAAGGGTGGAAGCGTTCATCCAAAAGAGGCCAAGGGAAGGTTGGCAGAGGAAATTGTCGCTCGTTTTCATGGTCATGCGTTGGCACAAAAGGCAGCCGAAGAGTTTGAAAAGGTATTTGGGCAAAAGGGGAAACCGGATGAGATTGAGGAAATTTCTCTAACTTCTGAAGGGAGTGAGAGGCCGGTCGCTTCGTTAATGTTAGAGGCCGGTCTTGCGTCAAGCAAGTCGGAGGCGCGCCGACTGATCCAGCAAAATGCAGTGATGATTGATGACAAGAAATTCTCGGACCCTTTGGGGAGTATTAAATCCCAAGGATCCTATCTCTTTCAGATAGGCAAAAGGCGTTTTAAAAAACTTAGATTTGTTTAGAAATCGCAAATAATTCTGGATGGACGATCTCTTGTTGACAGACAATAACTCCTGAGTATAATTCGACATTCTTGGGTTGTCCGGTTGGGGGGTTTTCTGCTCTGACTATTCTTAAGGTCAGCAGACCAGAAGTCGTTGACATTCAAGATTTTTTTCTGATAGACGATGCCGCCCTTGGCATTAGATCGCTCTTTGAAAACTAAATAGACATGAATCAGTTGGAACTCGTTAGTTTCTTTTGAAAACTAAAGTCCTTTTGGCCTTCATCCTTAAAATGCGAACCTAAAAGTGAGCGTTGCTTGGGTTGGGGGCTGAAGGGGACAGTTAATAATTTAACTGGAGAGTTTGATTCTGGCTCAGAACGAACGCTGGCGGCGTGCCTAACACATGCAAGTCGTGCGAGATAGTCGTAGCAATACGACGTGTAAAGCGGCGCACGGGTGAGTAATACGTGGGTAACCTGCCCTTAAGATCGGGACAACCTGCCGAAAGGCGGGCTAATACCGGATAAGACCACAATCTGTTCGCAGATAGGGGTCAAAGATGGCCTCTGCATGCAAGCTATCACTTAAGGAGGGGCCCGCGGCCTATCAGCTAGTTGGTGGGGTAACGGCCCACCAAGGCGATGACGGGTAGCTGGTCTGAGAGGACGATCAGCCACACTGGAACTGAAACACGGTCCAGACTCCTACGGGAGGCAGCAGTGGGGAATATTGGACAATGGG